>JANPGT010000756.1:0-2109 GCA_031424135.1 Chitinophagaceae bacterium | reverse complement strand
TAAAAGGGGATACAAACTGGATAAGGCACGTAATTGCAAAAGGAGAAACCGGTACTAACAGGTATACACATGGCCTGGGCTGGGCCGACATGAATGCTGATGGAAGAAAAGATGTGCTGATTACCAGCGGGTGGTGGGAATGTCCCGCAGACCCCTCCACATCCGACTGGGTTTTTCATACGGCGGATCTGGGAGAGGAATGTTCACAGATATACAAATTGGGTGAAAAAGGGGATGAGGCCAATCAATTCGTAAGCGCTTCGGCCCATAACTATGGTATATGGTGGCACGAAAAATCAGCAGATGCGCATGGAAACGCCGTTTGGAGGCACCATACTGTTTTCGATAAATTTTCGCAAAGCCATGGATTGGCGCTGGTAGATGTAAATAAAGATGGACACCCGGATTTGGTCACCGGAAAAAGATATTTCGCCCATAATGGAAAAGACCCCGGTGCGCTGGAGCCATCTGTCTTATATTGGTTTGAATACAAGCCCGGCAAAACACCGGCCTGGATACCGCACCTGGTTGATGATCATTCCGGTGCAGGTTTACAGGTGGTAGTGCAGGATATAAATAAAGACGGAAGCGCAGATATTGTAGTCGCCAATAAAAACGGCGTATTTTTCTTTGAACAGGCAGCGCACTAAATATGTTAACAACAATTACTCCCCCTGATCTGTTAATGTTAAAAATCAGTTATCGGCTGTTTTTTACCCAATTGCCGCAAACCAATTTTTATAATCAGGCGTATCTTTATGAATATGACATGTATGAAAACCTATAGCTATTTTCTGGCACTGGCCATGACGCTTTCAGCAGCCGTTTCATGTAAGAAAAGTAATACTCAGGCACCTGCGCCGCCAGTTGGTGGTACTGATACCTCCGCAGCCGCTAAGACAGGGTTGTTACTTGATTCATTGTACCTGTACAGCAAAGAAGTCTACCTCTGGCATGAAGTGATACCTTCTTACGCCATATTTAATCCCAGGCAGTATACAGGCGCTACCGATTTGGCCGCAGCGCAGAATGAAATGGCCGGCATCAGGGCATTGCAGCCGCAGGATAAGAAACACAGCTATAGTTTTGTAACCACCACGGCCGGCTCTGCTGCCATACAAACAGGCGACAGTAAGGACTACGGCTTTTTCATCAAATCTGCGTCATTAGACAAGGCACTGCCCAATGATTCTGTTTATTGGTTTGTGGAATATGTCTATAAGGCATCGCCCGCCGGCGCAGCGGGTGTACAGAGAGGCTGGTATATCAGCAAAATAAATAACACTGCTATTGGGTACGACAACGCGAGCGTTTCTGTATTGAATGATGTGTTTTTTGGTACGGGCACTTCGGCCAGTTTTACTTTTACAAAGGCCGATGGAAGCACGACCAGCCTGGACCTTGCCAAGGGAAGTTTTACAGCCAATTCAGTTTTGTATACTGATGTGATTACAGAGGGGGCTAAAAAAACAGGTTACCTGGTGTTTAACCAGTTCTTCGGGCAAACTTCCATTACTGAATTAACCACGGCATTTACTGATTTTGCATCAAAAGGCATTAACGAACTGGTAATAGACCTTCGGTATAACCACGGCGGTTCCACTGCTACCCAGGATGCCCTGGCCAACCTGATTGTACCTTCTGCGGCCACAGGAAAGACCATGTATACTTATATTTTTAATGATTCACTGACCGCCGGTAAATTCCCGCTGCTGAAAAGAAAAGCCGGGTTTGGCAATGTGTCTTTTGCACCAGCCATCAATACCGTCAACTACCAGAAGTCGGGCAGCATTACCAGCTTAAGCAGGGTGTTTTTTATTGTAAGCAGTGAAACCGCTTCAGCCAGTGAACTACTGATTAATAATCTTCGTCCGTACATGGACGTTAAACTGGTAGGCGATACCACGTACGGCAAACCGGTAGGGTTTTTCCCCATTGCTATTTATGATTACGCTATCTATCCCATTTCATTCAAGACGGTGAACAGTGCGGGCAGTGCTGAGTACTACGATGGTTTTGTGCCCGATAAATTGACACCCGATGGCGTGAACAGGAACTGGGGTGATGTAAATGAACCTTCCCTGGCGGCCGCACTGCGTTATATCAGCA
>JANPGT010000755.1:0-4090 GCA_031424135.1 Chitinophagaceae bacterium | reverse complement strand
GTTGTTACCGGTGAAGTCTTTTCATTCAATTCAAGTTCTTTCAGTTGTGTTTCGGACAGGCCCCACAATGTGAGTTTATTTCTTGCGCTTAACAGGAGCTGGTCAAAATCGATCGGCTGTTCGCCGGAGAATGCTTTCTTCCTGTCCATGGCCAGCAGGTATTCCTGCTTTGCATTGTTCAGGTCTTCACTGTACAAATCATAGAGCGGGATTCCTTTTTTCACATAATCGCCCAGATTCTTGAAATATAGTTTTTCCACCCTTCCCATTACCCTTGAACTCACAGACGAAGATTTCAGCTGATCAAAATTCAGGGTAGCTGTAAGTACCAGCTGATCCCCGATACTGCCTTTGCGGATGGTATCGGTCTGGATATTTCCCAGCAGGATCTGCTGTTGACTTAACTGTATCTCATCCTGTTTGGCACCAGTACTTTTCAGGACCTTTGTAAGCTCCATATGGCAAATGGGACATTTGCCGGGTTTATACATCACTACCTGTGGATCCATTGAGCAGGTATAATAAACATCGGGATCTGCAGCCAGTTCAGGCTTGCCTTTACAGGAAGCTAAAACCAAAAAAACACTTACAAAGGTTAAGATGTTTCTCATGTTTAATTTTTTACCTTAATAAAACTTTCGCTATCCATCAGGTACTGGGCATTTGCCGCCACGGAATCAGCAGCATTGATACCGCTTAATACCTGCACCTGATTGTTATAAGTAATGCCGGTATAAATTTTATGTGCCTTAAAGCCGCCATCTGATTTTTGAAATACCAGCTTATCAATGCCCAGCGATACCACTGCTTTTGTTGGTAACCAATAGGCATTCTTTGTGTTGCCCATTATGGTGGCGCTTACCTGGCTGCCTATCGGAATTTTCAGCCTGCTGTTGTCAAAATAAACCCTTACCGTAAGTGTCTTGCTGTTTTTCCGGTAAAATGGCTCGATAAAATCAATTACCGCCCTGAAATCTTTGTCAGGCGCCGTTTCCGGAATCAGCGTAACAGCGTTGCCTGCCTTTATCAACCCCTGATTTTCGCCGTAAATATTAAGGACCGCCCATGCACGATCCGGGTTATACACAGAGAAAATGGTTTGCCCTTTCTGTATATACATTCCTTCCTTTAAAGGAAGTTCTTCAGTAATCAACGAGATGTCTTTCATGGCCCCCGGTTCGCTGTTCATGTCTTTATTGGCCGATTCGTGTATATGCCCGCTGTAACTGCTGTACAGCGCAATGCTCAGCGAAGGCCTGCCCGATTGCACTACCTGCTGCAGCTGGGCACTGCTCATGCCCAGCAATAACAATTTCTCCCTGGCTGCCTGTATAAAGCTGGTGTTGGTCGGGTCATTTTTCAACAGAAATAAAAGATTTTGCTGGGCGGTCATCAGTTCCGGGCTGTAAATATCCATCACCTGCTGGCCCTTGCTTACTTTCTGATAGCGGAAGCGCACATACAGTTTTTCTATTCTTCCTGCCACCCTGGAAGAAATACTGCCCACCTGCCTGGTGTCATAAGCGATATTCCCCAATGCTTCAATGGCAATATTTTCTTCCTTTCGCTGCATAGTGATCAGGGGAATAGAAGAAATAACAAATTCATTGGTGGGTTGTAACAGTGATTCCAGGCCGATACTATCCGGCATATGCATGGCGGTTTCCTTCTTCACCAGGTCCATTCCGCAAATAGGACATTTGCCGGGTTTGTCTTTCACAATGTCCGGGTGCATGGTGCAGGTGTATACATCCTGTATTTTTTCAGCTGTATGCTGGGGGTGTAGATGGGTGTCTGTATTATTTTTGCAACCAATTGCACCAACCAGACAGAGCGGTATTGCTATAAATAGAATTTGTTTCATCTCTTTTCAATTAAACGATCGATGGAAACCTGGATTTTGAGCACCTGGTTGAGCAATTCTGTATACGCCAGCTGTGTCATATACAAAGTTTCCCAGGCATCAAACAGCATGAATAATTCCTCTGTATTTTGCTCATACCCCAGCTGCATGGTTTTGTAATTATTGCTCAGCGCCGGAATAATATTTTCATCATATAATTTCAACTGCCTTTTCTTTAATGCCAGTTCGTTCCGCATGCCATAGGCCATCCCGCTGTATTCGTTTACCATCATTTCCTTTTGAGATTGCAGCGAGACGGCTTTCCATTTGAGGCTTTCGATATTGGCTTTGTTCATCCGGGAGGACCATTTTGCCAGTGGCAAACGCATCATTCCCATGAGTGAATACTGCATGGGCAAACCGCCGAATCCAAACATGTGTTCATAACGGATGCCAAACTGGGGCTTAAGACTTTGTATTTCTGTTTCCTGTTTTAGCCAGACAAGACTGATATCCCGATCAATCGCTTTTAAATCACTCCTGCTGGTATAAAACAGTGTACTGTCAAATACCAGATCAGAAAAATCTCTTATCTGGTATACTGTATCAATATCAAAATCAATCATTGCATTTCTGCCCATGAGTGAATTTATCCGGATGCGCTTTTCTTTAATATCGTTCTCAAACATCAGCCGCATATTCTGTACATTGCCCAATGCAGCTTTGGCTTTATAGTAAGCACTTATTTTCTCCATCCCGTTCCTGTACCGTATTTCCGCATTTTTTACCATAAAGTCAAGCAGCTTTTCATTTTGGTCCAGGATGCCGATTTTTTTCTTCAGAATAAGCCATTCAAAGTAAGATTGCCTGGCATCGTTGACCAGTTCATTGAGCGAGGCATTCTTTTTTTCTTTCTCGACGGATGACATGGCCTGCATATACGCAGCATCGGCCTGCTGTTTCTTTTTATTCGGCAGCATCTGCTGGCCCCCTATCATATATTGCCCCATTCCGGTTTCGCCCATGTCACCTTTTTTCCAGAGGCGGGGGTTATAGGGCACCATCCACAAACCTGTACTGAATTCCGGCGGCATCCAGCTTTTAGCGCCCTTGGCCGCTTCCTCCATGGAACGGATTTCATTATTGTACATTTTCACAACCGGGTGAGAGGCGGTAATGCTGTCAATAATGGCATCCAGTTTTAATGTCTGTGCGTTACTGCTGTGGACAGCAGCCATAGCTGCCAATAGCAGGAATAGTTTATTCTTTAGCATCGATTAATTCAATTTTACCTGCACGTTTTAATTCTCTTTCCTTGATTATTTCAAAAATTACAGGCGTAATGAGTAATACATAAATGGTAGAAGTAATGGTGCCCCCTATCAAAGGAATGGTAATCGGGCGCATGATATCACTGCCCACACCGGTTGCCCATAATATAGGAATCAGTCCAAACAGCCCTACCGATACTGTCATTAATTTTGGCCGCAGTCTTTTTGCCGCACCTTCAATCACAAATTCCCTGATGATGGCAGGTGTTAATGCGGCTTTGGAATTACCATGCTTTGCTACCATATTCTGCATCGCCTCATTCAGGTAAATGGTCATCAGCATGGCAGTTTCTATCGCCATTCCAAACAGGGCGATAAAGCCAACCGCCACTGCCACAGATAAATTCACCCCATAGAAATAGACCATGAATACCCCGCCAATCAGGGCGAAGGGAACGGTAATCATAGTAACAATGGCTTCCTTGAAAGAATGATAGGTAAAATAAAGTACCATGAATATGATAACAAGCACGACGGGCATTATCATAGTAAGCGTTTTATTGGCCCTTATCTGGTTTTCCCACTGACCACTCCATTCCAGAAAATAACCTTTGGGCAGTTTGGTTATCATCTGGTTCAGCTTTTGCTGCGCATCTTTCACAGTGCTGCCCAAATCCCTTTCCCGAACATTGAACAACACAGTACCTCTCAGCATAGCATTTTCTGAATTGATCATCGGTGGCCCGTCACTCAGCTTTATATCTGCCACTGCTTCCAGCGGAACAGGGCCAAAGTTCATGGTCTGTACCTGCAACCTTTTTAGTGCCTGCAAGTTGTTCCGGAAATCCTGTCCGTAGCGGGCATTGACGGAAAACCGCTGACGGCCTTCAATGGTGGTGGTAAGTTTCATGCCACCCAACGCACTTTCAATAACGGTGTTAACATCGTCCACACTCAGGCCATACCTTCCTGTTTC
>JANPGT010000754.1:0-3464 GCA_031424135.1 Chitinophagaceae bacterium | reverse complement strand
TTAACCGGCAGCGGCGATCACGAAGATCCGGAAGCCAACCGCCGCTTCGGAGGGGTAATGTATGGCAAGGGCATCAATTATGAGCTTGATATCTGGGGACATGAATGGAAACATGATTGGCCCACATGGAGGGCTATGCTGCCGCATTACCTGGGCACACGATTTTAGGAATTAGGGACTGGGAATTCAATGTCGGTGGGTTAAGACTTTCTCCCAATTTTTAGGAGCTACCATGTAGACCCAAATTAAAAGGGAACACGGATGACACGGGTAGAACGGATAAAAAAGGATTTTTTATTTCTGCGAAGCAGAAAAATCCGTGAAAATCATTTTTGACAGCAGCAAAGCGATTTTCACAGATCGCTTTCGCGTCCTTCGGACGAAAAAATCCGTCTAATCCGTGTCGTCCGTGTTCAAAAAAATCGGTAAAATAAACCTGTCTACACGGTAACTGCTTTTAATAAGGCTTGCTACTTCCAAAAACTTTCTCATGAGCATGATTGCTTATTTCTACCGCGTGACAAACGAAAAACTTGCAGCATACCTGGAAGACAGCAGGTTACTGGACGAAGATATTGCTGCTGAGGATCTTGAAGGGCATGACCCGGAATTAATTGAAATTGATAAGAGCTGGGATGGCATTCTGTACCTGTTAACCGGAAATACTTTAGACAGCCTGGAGTCTGCCGATCCGCTGCTGGCATCTGTAATTATTGGTAAGCAGGTGATTGATGAGAACCAGGATATGGGCTATGGGCCGGCTAACTATAATGACCCCGCGCAGGTAAATGAAATTGCAGCTGCCTTGCTGGCAAAGCCCGGCGCTGCATTGAAAACAGTGTTTGATTCCTTTAAGATGACCGAACTGGAAATTTACCCGGGCAGGTGGGATGACCCCGGCGCATGGGAATTTATTGAAACTTGTTATGAACAGTTGCGCAGGTTCTACGCTACCGCCGCAAAAAAAGAACAGGCTGTTATTACTTTTGTCAGTTAGATGTGCCGACCGGTGGTCCCGCAGATCAGAAAGCCCCAATCTCCCAATTCAATATTGTTTAGTTCAGCAGCGCGGAATTGGGTTCCGAAATCTCGGGTGGACGCTCAGGCTGGGTCGCCCTTTTAGGCAGTTGCAAAAAATGGATCTTGCAAGGGGCGGCTCAGCTTGTCATTGATGGACTTGTTTCTTTCAGGGTGAGCCGCCCGAAAGCCAAGGGCGACCCACCCTTTTTCATTGTCGCTGCTCACAAGATATTCTTCCGTGGAAACCCAAAACCCTTAACTAAACAACATTAAATCCCTAATTGCCGGGCACTATGCCCCTTTCCGCAAGTAAAACAACGGTAAAGACCAGTTGAAACGAACGGCGAGTAATCGTATCAAACAAATAGTAACGATGGCTGCAATGTAACCAGGCTGCTCTGCCAGCTGCCATTTGCGCAGCACAAAAAATAACAAGCCTCCGGCAATGCAGGCGGACGCATAGATTTCTTTCTGAAAGATAAGCGGCACCTTATTTAATAGTACATCTCTTAGTACACCTCCAAAACAGGCGGTAATGGTGCCCAGTGTAATACAGATGCCGCTGCTTAGTCCATGCTGTATGCCTTTTTGGATACCGATCATGGTAAACAGTCCCAGCCCGATGGCGTCAAAAGCAGTTAGTAATTTGTCGAATTTTTTCAATGTGCTGCCAAAGAAAATGGCCGCCACTGCACTGATGGCAATTACCCAGGCAGCTGTATTATTGGTTAACCAGGCCACCGGTAAATCGCCCAGCAATACATCGCGTATGGTGCCACCACCGATGGCGGTTACAAAGGAAATGATCAATACACCCAGCGGGTCCAGTTTTTTCTCCATGGCAGCAAAGGCGCCGGCGACCGCAAAACTGAATGTGCCCAGTATATCTATGAGGGTAATAAAGTTAAATGGCATCAATGCAAAGATAGGCAGGGCTGGCATCCAGCCCGGTTTGTATTGACAGCTAACTAATAAATATTCACCTGGTCTGTGTTTACGAAATGGTCAAATCTTCCGGACAGTATTTTGAAAGATCCAAAATCAGCTTCCAGTAAACCCGACATATAGCCGGTGTAGGCATTGGGGCCAACGGGTTCAAAATTAAACCGGTTAAAATAGATGCTGCCCTTACCACTTGTGTTACCGGTGGGCAGTCCTGTAAGGTTCACCCTGAACAAGCCATTGCTGCCATCAAGAAAAATGCGTTTGTTTTGCAATGCATTCAAATCCGTTATTTTAAAAGATTTGGGTACCGGCAACACAAGACTGATGCCGGCGTAATTGCCCCGAAAGCTGGCAGGATCGCCCAGCCAGATAATTGATAAAGTGTCCGTAGCACTATTAGTGGTATGTTTTTCAATAAATACTTCATATACCGGCCTGGTAAAAATGCCACCGCCCGTTGAGCGTGTAATGGTGCGCCAGGAGCTGTCGCCAATCAGGCATGAAAATACATTGTTGCTGCTGTTGGAAAATATTGCCGTACCGGGGGTTTCTTTGTCGGGGTAGTAGTAACTGGTTTGTTTTACGCATCCGGCCGCCATCAGGCAAAACAGGCCATAGAAAAAATATTTACTGTCTTTTCTGAGATGCATATTATTTCTTTTTCAGTACTATAGAATAGCCAATATTGATAGAAAAAGGCGCCATTAAATTAAATGAATAGGGATAATCCAGCTTGCCGGTGGCCGGTGGCGTGCTGAAATTGATCTCTCCAAACAACCTGCCCTTGGGTAATTGCCGCATGTACTCCAGTCCACCACTCAGGAAAACGCCGGCAGCCTGTAATGTCTTGTCGGGGTTCAGCACAATGTAATTGGTTTTATCGTATTGGTAATTTACCGATATCCGCTGGTAAACAAAACCGGCAAATACTTTTGCATACACACCGTTTTTGCTGTGGATGCCCAGTATTTTAAAACGATTGCCGAAAGCTGCTGTAATGGCCCAGGGGCGGATTTGTTTTGCAGCAGCACTATACAAAGGAAGATTGGGGTGCAGGGTAAAAGAAGAATCTGTGCTATGGCGGCCGAACGGCCATGATTTTTGCAGCTGTAAGATCATTTCATAGCGGCGGCCTTTTTTATAGGCCAATTGTACCCCGGTATTCAACAGCTGGAAGTTTTTGTTATTCAGGTCTTTTTGATATCCTGCAAAAGGTTCGATATAGACCTGGGCGAAAGATATTTGGGATAAGGCCATCACAATAAAAAACAACAAGGTGCTTCGCATACAAAGGCAAGAGGTATTTCTTACGGTAATTGCTGCATTGGAAAGGATTAATTAATATGAAAGCAGGGCTGGTATTGATTGCGCCCGAACCATGGTATGCACGGTTCTTTGCTGTCATGGCACCAGCTCATCCAGCAATTGCATGAAATCTTCGCGGTCAATCATCCGGGCGCCCAGGCTTTCCAGGTGGGGCGTATACACCTGGCAGTCTA
>JANPGT010000753.1:0-3539 GCA_031424135.1 Chitinophagaceae bacterium | reverse complement strand
TGCTTCGGAACTTACTTCAATATTGATTTGATGGTAGAGCGCAATGCTTTGCACAATGGATAGCCCCAGTCCATAACCTTCTTCCGTGGTCTTGCTGGATTTTTTAAACCTGTCGAAAATACCCGCCAGCTCGTTTTCAGCGATGCCAATCCCGGTATCTGCAATTACAATGGCGTAGCCTTTTTCCTGGCTGTATGTTTCTGAGATATAAATGGATCCCTGTTCTTTATTGTAGCGGATAGCATTGTTGACCAGGTTGTAAAACAGCTGGAACAGCAGGTCCCGGTTAATACCATGCAAAGGGCTGGTGGATGCAATGGCCTGAACAACCCGGATAGCACGGGCATCCAGTTTGTCCTGCAGTTCTTCCACTACTTCATTGAGCAGCACCTGCGGAAGCACTTCCTCCATTTTCGCAAACTGTTCATTTTCGATGCGTGAAATCAGCAGCAGGGCACGAACTATTTTCTTCAGTCTTTGAAGGGTTACCAGCATGCCTGAAATTTTCTCCTGCGAGCCTTCCGAAATGTCTCCGTCCATCAGCAGGTTTTCAATCTTGTTCTGGAGGATACTGATAGGTGTCATCAGTTCATGCGAGGCATTGGAAGTAAATTCCCTTTCCTTTTCAAAAGCCTCCCTTATTTTGGTCATCAGGCTGATAAGTGATCGATCCAGGTATTTGAAATCGCTGGTGGAAGTGTTTACCTCAGCAGGGATATCTCTAAAAGGAAATTTCCGGTATTGCAGTTTGCTGCGGATAATAAGGCCAAGCGGGCGCAGCAAAAAGCGTGTAAACAGCAGATCGAAAATCAAAGTAATGGCAATCAGCCCCGCCAGCGAATACAAGGCTACCCGCTGCAAAGGCCGGTTGTACTGGTTGATGGCCGCCACCGTCTTGCCAATTTCCAGCAGGTATTTCTTATGGCGGTATTCAAAAACATGATTGAGCAAAACGTAATTAAGGGTATCCGTTTCAATAATCCTGCGTGCTGTAAGAATGCTGTCGGCTGGAGCATTCGCCGGCGCAGGTTCCAGCGAAATATATTCATCTTTAAGCATGGTATAACTGCCATAGGTAGAGTCACCATCAAAATAATAATCTATGCCGTTCCTGCTGATATTTTGCAGCACTTTCTTTTCCTGCTCCTCCAGGTAGTAATTGGTATACCGCGAAGCCACCCCGCTTACCATACCCGGTAATAGCCCAATAAACAGCAATACAATCGCTGTTTTGGAAATGGCGGCATACAGGGTGAGTTTGCTGAGTAATTTCAAGGATTAGATTTTTATTTTGTAACCGGTTCCCCTGATGGTTTGCAACCATTCTACCGGGGCATAGGCCGTCATTTTCTTCCTGATATTTTTGATATGCACGTCAATAAAATTGGAATCGTAATCATCGTCTGAAAATTCTCCCCACACATGGTCACTCAGTTGCGTGCGGGTAAGTGGTTTGTTTTTGTGTAATAACAGGTAACTCAGCAGGTCAAATTCTCTTTTCGACAGTTCTATTTCCTGTTTCTCAAACAGTACGGTGCGCGTGCTGAGGTTAACGGTGAAATCGCCCAGGGCCACAACAGAATGGTTTAATCCTGATTTCCTCCGTAGAATGGCCTGCATCCTGGATTGCAGTTCCAGCAGCGAAAAAGGTTTTGGCAGGTAATCATCGGCCCCCAGGTCAAGTCCTTTGATGCGGTCTTCCAGGTCTCCTCTTGCAGTCAGAATGATAAAGGAAGCATCGGGATGATTTTTTTTGGCGTCTGTTAATACTTCGAGCCCGTCCTGATCGGGCAATCCAAGATCCAGCAGGATGAAATTATAGGGATGCGCTGCCAGCATTTGCCTGGCCTGCTTAGCCGTGAATGCAAGATCACACAGGTAAGAAGCTTTTTTCAGGAAGTCTTCCATCTCCAGTGCCATCGATCTTTCGTCTTCAACAATCAGTACATTCATGGCTTAGAATTGATAATAAAAACTGGCACTGAAAAATGAATTTACCTTCCCCGCAGCTGTCTCCGCATTATTGCTCAGTACAGACAATTGGTAATCTACCTGCACCATGTAATGAGCGCGGTTATAGGCCAGCGGTAGCTTAAAATTATACGACAGTACATTGAATTGAGTGCTGCTGCTGGTTTTGGTAGTGGTACCGGAGGGTGGGCTGCCCAGTATGGGTGCCAGCAGGATGCCCGCAAGGCTGTCTCTTAATTTTTTTTCTGTTACATAGGTCTGGTAAAAATGCTGCGTACCCGCAGTCACATCAACAGACGGTGTAATGCTAATTACATCTTTTGGGCTGATGCTGCCCAGCGTAACCTGTTTGCCGGTACCTGCTGTTACAAACACATCCTGCGTTTTTCCAAAAGCATAATCTGCATTTATTTTTGTGCTCAGCCAGTTATCGTAGGTAATTGATGCGCTGGCATTGTCAGGGTTGCCTGCCTGCAGGAAGGGCGAATGCGCCGGGTAGAAAGTATGACTGTAATTGATGTCGGCCGAGAAATGCTTGCTGATGGCGAAGCCATACCCGATACCTGCATTGCCCGCAGATACTGCGGATCCTGTATCGTTTAATAGACGGTAAGCCAGCCCTGAAAAATAAATTCCTGAACGAAGCTGGTAAGTAGCTGCCAGGGAAGCATAGGGTACCCGCTCCTGTGCTTTCTGACCATAATAATTAGCGTTATTGGAATACACGGCACCCAGCGTGAGGGTTGATTTGGCGGGCACAGAATCAGCCACGGGGACGGCCGCGGTATCGGTTTGTGCCGAACCGTGGATGCTGAAGAGAACCGCAGTGGCCAGTATAAAAAATAGTTTCATGGGGTGTAATTATATTAGTTCAGTTTAATAATTGGCTTGATGATTTTTGGCTTTATAACCTGTACAGGCTTTATACCGGTTACGGGAATAGCTACAGGCTTTACCTGCTTTTTGGATTTTGGTACTTCCTTTATGGGCAGCACTTCTTTTTGATCCGTTGTTTCGGTATTGCCTGTGTTGCTTTTGGGCACAGTATCTGCCAAAGGCCGGTGCATGCCTTCAAAATGAAATTGGCTGACGGGAGCCGGATCAGCCGGTTTGGCTGCCGCCACCATGGGTCCGGCGGCAAAAAACAATCCCAATAAAGTAAACCTGCACAGCAGTTGCAAACGCATAGTCATATTGCTTGGTATAAAAACACCGGCCCTGCTTTTGTAAAGGCAAAGCCGGTGTTCTGTAATTAATGAATTTTTATAGTGCTGCCGGCTTTTACCTGGCTGCGCATACTTACTGCCACCGGCCCTGGCTTCACTGCAGCCTGAACAGTTGAACCGGCTTTTACCACGGTGGAAGTTGTGCTATGAGCGTTGGCTTTCACAGCGCTACCAGTATTAATGGCGGTGCCGCTTCCTGCATCCACGGTGCTGCTGATAACCTTGCTGGCAGCCGCTTTTGTTTTTACACTTGTCTCTACCGCTCTTTCAGCACCGGCATCAATGCCTGCTTTGCTTTTTTCAGCTGTTTGTACTATGGCTTTCTTTTCTTTGCTGGTATTC
>JANPGT010000752.1:0-7521 GCA_031424135.1 Chitinophagaceae bacterium | reverse complement strand
AACAATGCTGCGGGCGCCGACAGCAGCAAAAACAATAGTATTTTTTTCATCGTTGCTATTTCTTTTTCAGTACAATCTGTTCACCTTGTTTTTTAACCACAAAACCAAAAAAAGCACGCAGGCTTTCATAGTCCTCCGGTGCAAAAGTAGCTTTGTTCAGTTTTATTCTCGCCCGCAGCATTATAACATCTTCGGACTTCTGTATTATATATTCAAAAAAACCTTCGTCTTCATTAAACGCCACTTTTGCCGACTTGGGTACTTCTTCCACCGTATAGCCCTTTGGTATTTCCATATTCAGCAGGTAGGTTTCATCCATGGTGTAGGGCATCTCCACCGGGTATTTGCGTTCTGCTGCCGTAAAAGGATTTTCTTTGTACCCTTCTGTCATCATTGGATTAAAATATACCAGGGATTCTTCAGCGGCGGGTGAAAAAGTGAAATCATACTGCACTGCTGCCGGCATATCGGGCAGTTTCAGCGAATCAATAATTCCATCCCTAATGTTTATGTCGAAACCATACCCTGATTTTACTTTTTTGAAATACCCTTCCACATCCCCTTTAATTTTTTCTCTTAAGTCTGCTGATTCATAAAAACCCAATTGAGATCTAAATGACCCCACCAGGCCCTGTTTATCACCGTTACTGATAAATACAGACGTCATTTTCTGTTCCTTCAGTGAATCAGGCTCAAAATAAACAGGCATGGCGGCTTCTTTTGTAATTACCCTTGCGTGACCGTTATAGCAATAAGGCGACAGCTTGCCGAAAGCACTGTAAGGACTGCTGGCGTCCAGTTCATAATTAACGTCATCCACGCGCGTGTGGCATACTACGTAATTAAACCTGTCGAGCAGTGGATACACTTCGCTGGTAAACCCATGCGATTTAGTACTTAATATCAACGGATCTGCCGCGATATCTTCGTGCCTTAACATTGCAATGAGTAACAGGTTAATGTCTGCTACACTGCCGCTACGCTTTTTTAAAACATCTTTCAGCGTAGTTTCAATGGTTAATGCAGAATGGTCGGTACACGTAAGGTTATCCCTTACATAGGCAAATATTTTCTTTGCTTTTTCAGTTTTAGTAACTGCTCCTTTGGTGATATTCTTTAATTCATCATCCAACCAGTTATTGTTTTTAGAAAGTGAAGCGCCAAAATATTCCGCTTCCATCAGTTTCTGCCCCAGCAAAACCCAGTTGCCCATCATGTCATGAAAAGGGCCTAATTTGATCCGGTAGCTGGAAAGCTGAAACTCAATACCCGAAATATAGTTTTTAACAGAAGAGGTAAAGTTTTCAGGTTTTAAGGCGGGAGCATTTTTAACTACCCAGCGGCGGCTGTTAACATCCCCATCCAATGGTACCACTTCGTCTTTATCAGCTCCACCAGGCACTGTTACGCGGTAGCTGGCATGGTAGATATCTGATTTTACCTCTGCGCTCAGATAGCCCTGGTTAATGGTTACATAATTGAAAAACTCAGGTATGCCTACTTCGTACTCGCTCCATAAACAGGGATATTCTGACTGGAAACTCCATGGCTGCAGGTTATACAGGAAATCCGATTTCACGGTATAGCTATATTCAATTATCGAACCTTCCTTTACCGCAGGGAATGTAAATTTTCTGACAGATCTGTTTTTACTGAGTTTATCTTTAAAAACAGAAGAAGATTCCAGCCTGGTTTCTACCACCTTACCATTTTCAAGGTTATAAGTAAACGCCTTTAAATCGTCCATTTTTTCTTCCATGCTGCCATCGTTGTAAAGAGGAATTTCTACCTTGGCCGCCTCAAAACCCTTTGTATCCAGGATCTTAATCCGTTTTACTTTTTTAAATACCAGCGAGAACCAGCCTTTCATATTACCTTCAAAAACAGAACTGCCAATATCTGCAATTACCACCGCACTGGCGCCACTATCGAACGGCTGTTTAATGTTAAAATCTTCGATTGTTATTTTACCAAATTTAATGGGCGCTTTTCCCTGGGCGGAAACATTTGCAGCAACGCATTGCAACAGAACTGCCATCAACAAAGAGTACAATTTCATGTAGAATAAGGGTTTAGTAGGTCAAAAATATATGTTTTCAATATACACCTGCACTGTATTCCGAAAATCAGGCAATTTATATTATTGTGCGATCGGTCGGTTTTATTTACTGCATCAATGCCTGTTGCTGCATAACCGCGGGCTACTTCTTTCTTTTAAACACCACCTGCTCCGCCTGCTTTTTTACAATGAAACCGAAAAATGACCGCAGCGATTCGTAATCCTCCGGATCAAAATTGGCTTTTTTCATCACAATCATACTTCTAAGCTGGATACCATTGTCGTTTTTTTGTACCAGGTATTCAAAATACCCTTCCTGACCATTAAAACTTACCCGGGTAGACCTGGGCATTTCATCAATAACAAAGCCCTCCGGAATTTCCATATTAAATACATAAGTTTCGTTTACCGGGTAGGGCATTTCTACAGGATACCTGCGCACTGCGGCCGTAAATGGATTGGATTTATAGCCACCCCACAGCATCGGGTTAAAATACACGATATCGCCGGACGCAAAAGAATTGAGGGTGAAGTTCAGGTGAGTAGTAACCGGCAGCTCTCTTTTTTTAAGTGAATCAATCCAGCTGCCAGTTATTTCCAAATCATCCCCTAATGGATTGCCGAGGTCCCTGAAATATTCTTTTTCAGTTTGCCCTGCAATGGATGTACGCAATTGATAAGACTCCATATAGCCCAGCATGCTGTTGTAGTTGCCCGATAAATGCCCCTTGTTTCTTTCATCATTCACAATAGAGACATATTTCAGCCGCTGTTCTTTAATAGAGTCTGCCATAAAATAAACGGAAGCAGAATCTTCATTGCTGATGATTCTTGCATGGCCATTATAGCAATCCGGGGGCAGATGCCCAAAACCCAGCTGTGGACGTGACGCATCCAAATAGTATTCTCTGCCGTCAATGGTTGCTTTGCAAACAGTATAGTCCAGCCGGCTAAAAATGGGGTAGGATGCATAATTATAGCCAGATTCCCGCGTACTCAGCACGACCGGCGCGGCGGTAATATTTCGCCGCAGCAGCATGGCCGTTAGCAGCAGGTTAATTTCACCAACATTTCCTTTCTGTGCCCTGTATACATCCTTCAGCGTTGTTCTTACATATCTGGCGTGATGGTTGGTGCAGGTGAAATTATCGGAGAGGTAATAGTAGATATCTTTTGCCGCGTCCAGCCCGCCCCTGTTACTGGCGGCGATACTCTCGAGGGGTTTGTCCAGCCATACAGTTTCTTCAGGGTCTGTCATAAACAATGCAAAATCTTTCTCTTTCAGCATATCCTGGGTAGCCATGGACCAGGTGTTTTTAACCTCCCGGGTAGTTTCTCCGTTATACGTTCGTGCCAGTTGAAAATCAATCTCATCCAGGTAGTTGGCGGGTGTAGTAAGATAATTTTCAACGTAGAAAGCCGGAACATCCTTCATAACCCAGCGGTGTTTTACGGTATTGGCATTTATATTCATACTGCGCTCAATAGCTGCCAAAGATTCGGTTTTCGGCATCCTTATCAAATAATTATCATGTCCATCGTCAGCCTTATCAATATTAAAAGGATGTACGCCGCGCTTGTTAAATACGTAGCCCACCAGGCTGGGTATAGTAACCTGGTATTCGCTCCACAGGCAGGGATATTCAATATTCTGAAAACGCCAGGCCGGTATATTAAAATAAAAATCTGACACAATGGTGTAGGAATACTCAATAATCGCATTTTCTTTTACACCCGGCATGGTGAACTTCTGTTCAATATAATTTTTGTCAACCTTACTGGAGAAGATGTCTTTCCGCTCCAGTTTCGTTACTATCACCTTATCGTTTTCAAGATTATAGGTATTGGCCGTAAAATCATCGATTATTTCTTTCTGTTCGCCGTCTGTGTAGAGCAAAATTTTGACAGAAGCAAGGTCGAAGCCCTTTTTATTAAGAATTTTGATCCTTGTTTTTCTTTTGAACACATAACTAACCCATCCTGCAGTATTACCTTTAAAAGTGGTAACACCCAGATCCGCTACAATCACGGCGTTGGTGTTGCTGTCTATGACCGGCGATGCGGGCAGTGTAAAATCTTCAGGAGCGATTTTACCAAATTTTACCGGCAGTTTATCCTGGGCCATAACAGCAAATGGGGGCAACATGCACAGGGCAATTATCAGGGCACTTATCAACTTCATGTATAAGGTTTTAGGGGCCATACAAATAACTGCATTTACAGCAAACCCAGCAAATATAGAAAGGCAATTATTTTATTTTTTCTTAAAGACAATCTGCTCTGCCTGTTTTTTTACCACAAAGGCAAAAAAATCGCGCAGGGTATTGTATTCGTCTGCCCTGTAGGCAGCCCTGTTGAGTTTAATACGGCTGCGTAATTGCAGGCCATTTTCATCTTTCTGAATGATGTATTCATAAAATCCTTCATCGCCATTAAAGGCCACTTTTGCAGATCTGGGCAGTTCTTCAATGCGGTAGCCATTGGGAATTTCCATGTTCAGCACGTACAGTTCGTCAATGGGGACAGGAAGTTCCACAGGATATTTCCGGTCTGCAGCAGCAAAAGGATTTTCCCTGCGGGCTTCGGCCATCAATGGCGTAAAGTAAATGATTTCAGGAGCACTGTTTGTAAGTCCCAGCCTGAAATTATAATGTATTTTTACCGGTTCGTCCGGTCTCAGGAGCGAATCAATACCGGCAGTTTCATTAACAATGTCAATCCCCTCTGGAGGATTTATTTTTTTGAAATACTCAGCTGCACCATTTTTATGGGCTTCTGCCTTTATTTCGTAAGACTGGTGGTATCCCAGCACAGACTGATAACTACCAGACATTGTTTTGCCTCCTTCGTCATTCTGAATAAAAACGCTGGTGTTTTTCAGCTCCTTCAGCGATTCAGGCAAAAAGAATACATTGCCGGTATCAATATCACTGATAACTCTTGCGTGGCCATTGTAGCAGTTCAGCGGCAGCTTCCCGAATCCAAGTGCCGGCACAGAGGCATCCAGGTAAATATCATCTCCGTACAATTTCAGCCGGCAGATAACATAGTTTAATTTGGCCAGTACGGGATATCCGGTGGGGTGCGAACCGTATTCACGTGTACTTAAAATAACAGGGTCTGCTTTGAGGCCCTTCTGCCGCAAAAGTGCCACCAGCAGTAAGTTTAATTCTGCCACGGTTCCCTGACGATTTTTATTTACGTCATACAAATCTTCACCTGTATAAATATCGCCGCTTCCGGTACAATGAAAATTATCCCTTACATACGCGTACATCTTTTTGGATACGCTCATAAGATCGTTATCAGCACCGGCTATTTTCTCCATGGTATTATAAAGATTGGCTGATTTTTCGACATCAATGGCTACCCCAAAATACCTGTCGTAACGTAACTCTGTATTGGCAGAGTTCCAGGAAATGGACGTTTTGCCGTCAGATGAATTGTTGTAACCCCGTACCAGGTAAAACTCAATTTTGTCCATATAATCCTGCGGGGCATGTACAAAGGTATTTTCTCCAAATGCAGGAATGTCCTTCATTTCCCACTTGTGTTTACGGCCTTCTGACACCACCGTTAATTCAGCTATCTGGAAATACTGCCGCTCTTCCTTCTGTGTATAAGAACTTACGGTATCAATGCCCTTATGTACCAGGAGATATGTAAGCATATCGGGAATAATGGCTTCCACGCTGCTGTACAAACATGGGTAACCAATATGCTGAAAATACCATACAGGAAGGTTTCCGTAGTAATAAGAGCTGATTGTATAGGAATATTCAATGAGCGACCCTTCTTTAACATCAGGCAGCGTAAACTTTTTATGAATCAGCCATTTTGTCTCCCTGTCTTCAAAGACATCCTGTTCATTCAGTTCCGTTTCCCTGATTTGCCCATTTTCAAGATTATAAGTGTGGGCTTTAAGATTTTCGAGTTTATCCTGGAACTCTCCCTGCCCCCTTAAAGCAATTTTAACCCCGGCAAGCCCAAATGCGGTTTTATCAATAATCTTTATGCGTATTTTCTTGCTGTACACATAAGAAATCCATCTCCCATTTTTTTTATTACCTGCAAAACCGACTGTCCCGATATCTGAAATGATTACCGCACCGGGATTTCCCTTGAGCAGCGGGCTTTGCGGCAGCTCAAAATCCCTTTCAGTAATTTTATATGATGCACTAGAAGGATTTTGCTGCGCCAGGGCAGTCGAACAGCAAGAACTAATCAGCAAGATAACAGCGAAGCAATATCTCATTTCATAAGGTTTAATCCACGCTAAATAATCATTTTTGGGCTACATTGCCAACTAAAGCACATTAAATCTGGGCAAGAACCAAAATACTGATTTTATTAAACATACTGCAACGCAGCTGGGGTTTAATTATTGCGGCATCGCAAAGGCTCAATTGTTAACAGAAGATGCAAAAAGGCTGGAGAAGTGGCTGACTAATGGTTTTCATGGATCCATGCAGTATATGGAGCATCATTTTGATTTGCGCATAGACCCTACCCGGCTGGTGCCGGGCGCAAAATCTGTAATTACCCTGCTGCTGAATTACTACCCGGAGCAAAAGCAGGCGCCCGGGTCACCTAAAATAGCCAAGTACGCTTATGGTAAAGATTACCACGAGGTGATAAGGGGTAAATTGCAGGAGCTGATGCGGCTGACCAGCAGCCGGGTAGGCGCCTTCAACGGGCGTGGATTTGTGGACAGTGCACCGGTGCTGGAAAGAAGTTGGGCCCTGCGCAGTGGACTGGGATGGGTAGGTAAAAATGGTAATCTTATCAATAAAGGAAGCGGTTCCTTCTTTTTTATAGCCACGCTTATTACCGCCCTTGAACTGGTATACGACGATGCCTATGCCAAAGACTACTGCGGCAGCTGCACCCGCTGTATTGACAGCTGCCCAACAGATGCCATACTGCCGGGTAAAGAAATTGATGGCAGCAAATGCATTTCTTATTTTACCATTGAGCTGAAAGATCAGCTGATACCTTCCGGCATGCAGGGTAAATTTGACAACTGGATGTTTGGTTGCGATGTGTGCCAGGACGTCTGCCCGTGGAACCGTTTCAGCAAACCCCACAATGAACCCGGTTTTGTTCCGGTGCAGGAGATTCTTAATTTTTCACTGAGCGACTGGAATGAACTTACCGAAGAAAGTTTTAAAAATATCTTCCGCCACTCGCCCTTAAAACGGGCTAAGTATGCAGGCATACAACGCAACCTCCGTTTTATCAGCAAGACTTAGAAGGATATACCCACTTTCAGTGTCCACCTCCGGAAACTGTGCCGGGTACTGGTAAGAGGTCCGTACAAGGGAACCCTATCAATCCAAATGCCACCGGGTAACGGAATAAACATACGCGGATCCAGGTTACGACCTTCCTCATTCATTGCTTTATAACTGTATCCCCCGCTTAATAACAAATGTAATTGCGGGTTCAATTTTATTGAATAT
>JANPGT010000751.1:0-1870 GCA_031424135.1 Chitinophagaceae bacterium | reverse complement strand
GGGGAGTATACGGTCACTTACCGTTTGCGCCTTAGTGATGATGTTATCAAAACCCAGACAGATTATTATATCAACAACAATATTGACCTCAAAAAATTACAGCAGTTTTTTGAAGAAGCGCTGGCACAAACTGATCTGCTGGGATGTTACAGCGATTGCGAAAGTTGTAAGCGGGTAGGGGATCTGGCATCATTTACACTGCGGGCAAAAGCCATCCTGCAAAAAATAAAAGACGAAAAATACCCGGCTGCCCAATACCCCGGTTTTGACATTAATTCAGCCTCCATTAACCAATGGATCACCACACAGTACAATGCCATTACCGCCAACTGTATTTTGGTGGCCACCAGTTGTATTACTTCGCCCTGTGAACAGAAATTGGATATGCTTAAATACGATGTGCGCCCGGGCGGGCAATACCTGCTGTTTGACGATAACTTTAATATTAAACCCGGTGAAGAAGGGGTTTCTATCATCAACTTTAACCAGGGTGTTGCGCTGAATTACAAGAATGAGAATGACCTGGTAATTACCAACTTTGAATTTACAGACGAAGATGGCATCCTCCATCATATAAAAGATGCAGATGTAACGGTACCACAATTTATCAAGGCTTACCTGGAGCATCCTGAATGGGCCGATGATTTTGTGAAAAGACATATTGAATACTGCAGCTATTTATGGTGTAAAGACGGTACCAACCCCACGCCGGCTACCAATAATGAAGTAAGCTATAAGTTTGACGAAAAACTCCGGGAACTAATTACCAAAGGTGATGATGCCATTGCCGGTGGCTATTTCAACCCGGCAAATTACCTGCAGCTTTCTACGGTAGACCCTTTCTTCAACGGTGGCAGGGGATCTGGTTATAAAACACAGTTCCAGACCGATCTGGGCAATATGTCTACTGTTCTTAAAATGAACATGAAAGACGAAAGCCAGAACAACTTGCCGGCCAAAAACATCCAGCAACTGGTGGAGTGGATGTTGTATTGCAAGCCTGTCAATGAAAATGCCACTTCTACAGATTTTATTAATTCCTGGACTTGTACGCCCGATGCCCAATGCCGCTCAAACAGTGCAGAATGGGAACTCTACAGGAACTATTACCTGCAGCTTAAATCCAAATATGTCCGTATTGCCAAACAGGCATTTGACCCCGGTTGCGATAATTGCTTTATCGGGCAAAACCCACTTGCCACCAATGGCTGTGTAGATCCGGGTCCTCTTGCGAATTATACAATTACCGGCGGACTATTTACCCTACGGGTAGTGTATATGGGCGGAACAACGGCCTTTAAAGATAATTATACAATTACGGTGCGCCGCACTGCTACCGGAGTGTTGCAATACATTGATGCCGCAAAAGGAGGTTTACAAACAGGCATACTGCAAGACCTGACCGGTGACCCTGGTTACGAGATCCTGGCGGTTAAATGCCGGGGCATGGCACAGGATCCCTGTGCAGACGGCACTGCCTCCACTGGTCCTGGTGTTCCTGCCAGCTGTCCCTCGCCTGCATATTTTAACGGAAGCTATGGAGGTTCAGTATACCATACTTACCCATCCCAAACCATTGACGCAGCGCTGACACCGCAGGGTTCCACCATCACCCTCACCTGCAGTGCCAATGATGTGCCTAACAAGATGACAGTTAAAGATCCGGCGGGTAATACATTGGCCACTACCGGCTGGATAGGATTTGCCAATTATCCAGGTCAATGGGGTAGTTCACTTAATACGCCCACTATCCAGCAAATTTCTTTTACACGTAGTAATTATAGCAGTTACACCCTGATTGTTGAGACGCAGCCCCAGGGAACCAGTGATGCCTGGGATGTAAGTGTGTCCTGCAGCCTGGCCCCGCCAC
>JANPGT010000750.1:0-5085 GCA_031424135.1 Chitinophagaceae bacterium | reverse complement strand
GCGGCTTTTCTTTTACACGTACAATCTTTATATAGTCTTTCATGCTTTCTACATATACCAGATCACTGTATTTAATTTTAATCATTTTCCGGTCTGCACGGAAATAAATAAATCCATCACTATCCACAATGGCAGACCCTGTCTTTTCATCTTCAATGGTAATATTGCTTATCTTATTGACCGCCTTTACCAGCCTTTCCAGTGTAACTGGTTTCAGCAAATAATCAACGGCGTCCAGTTCAAAAGCATCCACCGCATATTCTTTATACGCCGTGGTAAAAATCACTTTGGGGGCAGTTCTTAAAGTACGCAAAAACTCGTGGCCCATCAGCTTGGGCATATGTATGTCTAAAAACATCAGGTCTGTTTTTCCCTGTTTCAACAGTTCCATGGCGGCGAATGCGTTGTGGCAAACACCACTAATCGTAAGAGAGGGGATATTGGCGATATGTGCTTCCAGCACTTTTACCGCCAGGGGCTCGTCGTCCACAATCAGGCAATTTAATTTCATATGGCGGTTACTGGTAAAGGTTGCGAAAAAGAAACTGGCTCCCGGACAATGGCGTGCCTGGGTGAATTTAGCTGCATTGTTAATTTAACGGCATACATTTCATCAAAATGATTAATTCCAAGGTCGTACTTTCCCCCATACATTAATGCAAGCCGTTTCTGAATATTTTTAAGGCCAATGCCTCCGGCAATGGCAGTTGAATTTTCATTGCTGCAACTGTTACTGAGGTTAAAAATAATACCGCCATTGGCTGCATGGAGGTGAAGGTTAATCCAGCATTGATCCAGCTGATTACTTACACCGTGCTTAAAACTGTTTTCAACAAACGGCAGCAGCAGCAGGGGTGCTATAACAAGATCATTTGTCTCACCGGTGCATGAGTATGAGATATCCAGCCGGTTGCCATAGCGCAGCTTTTCCAGCTCAATGTATTTTTTCAGGGCTGCCAATTCATTGTCCAGCGGCACTTCGCCGGCGTTGCATTCATACAACATATAACGCAAAAGGTCCGACAGGTGCGTAATTACCACCGGTGCTTTATCTGAATGTGTTAAAGTGAGCGAATAAAGATTATTAAGTGTATTAAACAGAAAATGCGGATGCACCTGGGCTTTCAGCATTTCAAGTTCCATTACGGTTTTCTCTTTCTCAATTTTTTGGTTCCGTTCATTTTCGAGGTACCATTTTTTTAATAATTTGATAGATACAGCTACCCCACAGATCATGACCATGGCAAAAGCGCTCTTCAGGCCTTCTAAATGGATTTCCCAGGGCGCACTGTACCAAAACTTTTCAACAGGAGTTCCATATTTAGCGGGCACCACAAAACGGTTATAAAACAAAAAGTTCAACCACCAAACAATTTTTGAAAAAACAAGGGAAACCAATACATAGGGAATTATTTTCTTTTTCATCAACAGCCGGGGAATGAACAGGTAGAGCTGGAAGTAAGTAAACAGCAGGTAGAAGGGCATCATTGCCAGGGTATAGCCCAATTCAAGCATATACTTGCCGGCTGCTGCGTAGTAGGCATTGGATATGAACAGGTAAAATGCCCAGAAAGCAATATGCTGCATTACACGTTTGATCGGAATTTTATCCATACCTGTCTCTTATACTTAAAGCTACACAAACAATGAATGCAGCCAATGCATTCAGTATTAAAGTAGACAAACGGCACGCTTTGGTCGCTTAACTGCATTCAAATGCCTTTTTACTTTTTGTAGCGCCTGCAGCAGCATTGGTGCAGGCCACCCCCACTTCCATCCATTTTATCAAATACTGGTTTTTACAGGAATTATTTTTACCTCCTCAACCAGCAGATTAATAACCATTTAAATTTTTTGTATGAAAAAAATCTTTCCCGCTTTTGCATTTTTGGTATTACTGGCCAGTTTTTCTGAAACAATATATGCACAGCAAGCAGCACCTGAAGTCTGCAGACGCACAATTCCCAGATGGGTATCAGCCGCAGGATACTGGGTATCTGAAAGCAATATTAATAACCCAAAACACATTGTCATCTGTTTTTATAACAATAACAATGTTATAGTGTACAAAGAAACAATGAATGGGCTGGTGCTGAACCTGGATAAACGCCGCACAAAAATGCGGTTGAAAAAACTGGTGGACAGAACAGTGGCCGCCTATGTGCAAAATAAAAAAGCGGCAGAAAACCAAATGCTGGTGGTGAATATGATAAAGAGATAAGAATAGGTATGCCGCTTTCACCCAACTGCAGCATTACCTCTCTACACTCCAAACAGCCAGTTCTTCTGCACTGCAAACCGGTATCCTGTTCCTGCGCGGACGAAGGCATGTACCATGCATTCTTTAAAAAACACATTAACCAATATATAATTATCATGAAACAATTTACCAGTACAAAACTAATAGCCGGTTACATCCTGGGTGCAGGCATACTGCTTTATGGTGCAGGATGCGCAAAAAAAAAGGATGCCGTTCCGCCCATACTTACTATTACCACTTTTGCAACAGGCTTTGCCAGCCCAAATGGAATAGCCACCGATCAGTCTGGTAATGTTTGGGTGGCCGACCAGGGTACCGGGAAAAACGACGGCAAGATATGGGTGATAAAGCCAGGCGGAGAAAAATCAGCAGCCATCGTAAACTTAGAATCCTTTGTAGTAGGGGCTGATCTTGACGGACCTTCCCATCTGCTTTTCGCAGATAATTTGTTGTATTTTCTTGGCGCAAGAGGCAAAATGTATAAGGCTGCTATAGCGGGGTTTTCGCCGGGTAGCCCGCCTATCAGTGTATCAAGCCTGGGCGTAGAAGATATTGGATCTTTTGTAATGACCTACCCGTTCGTTAAAAACACGCATCAAACACATCCCTATGGCATTACCAAAGCGCCCGACGGATCATTTTATATAACAGATGCGGCAGCAAATGCGCTGCTACGCCGCAGTCCGGCCGGGGTATATAGTGTAGTGGCCGAAGTGCCGGGTATCAGCAACCCATTGCCGTATGGTCCTCCAATGGTAGAGAGCGTGCCTACCTCAGTCTTATTTGATGATGGCAGATTATTGGTTACCACACTGCTGGGCTTCCCGTTTCCCCCCGGCAAGGCTATCATTTACCAGGTAACCACTTCCGGGCAAGTAAGTATTTTTCAGCAAGGCTTCACCAGCCTGGTGGACATAGTGAAAGGGGAAGGTAATGAACGCATGGTTGTAGAGCATGGTGTTTTTGGAACTATGGGCTTTACAAAAAATACCGGCCGGCTGGTTTGGGCAAACGGGCAAACAACCACCCCATTTGTTACTGAATTGAATTTACCGGTAGGGCTGGTGCAGGCTGACGACCATACCTGGTATGTGACCAGCTTAGGAGACAAATCAGTGCTGAAAATAGTATATCAATAGTACCGAAACGAAATTGCACATTACTATGGCATAACAGTAAGGAATATTTGCAAAAGATGTCAGCACATAAACAATTAATTACTAAAGAATAAATACAATGAAAAAGTTAATTTTCCCTGTAATATCGCTCTTTGCTTTTTTTTCCTCACCGGCCCAGGAAGATAAAATCAAAATAGAAATCAACAGCCTTGAGCAGAGAGGAGTAAAAGCCATACTGCAAAAAGACTCAGCAACTTTAAATAAATTATGGTCCCCGGCATTTATGGTAAATGCCCCTGTGAACAGGGTGGTAAAAGGCGGACAGGTGGCCATGGTAATGGGCGGGCAAATCAGTTATACATCTTACACATGCCAGATGGAAGAAATGCTTGTTAGCGGCGATATCGTGATCACCATGGGACGCGAAACAGTAGTGCCTGTTATCGGCAATCCAAATGGTGGTCAAACCATTGAGCGCCGGTATACTCATATCTGGAAAAAACAAGGGGAAGGCTGGCTATTAATCGCCCGTCATGCAAACCAGGTTTGCCATCAATAAAACCGGAATAGACAATGGCGTTTACAATCACGCTTCCGCATGGTTGTAAACGCCCATTCATCTATCGAAATTTAATGCTATATAGCTTAATTACTCAAACTCCTGAAGTCTACCGGCACCAGTTTGCTTACACCCGGCTCCTGCATGGTTACCCCGTAGATGACATCTACCGCACCCATGGTTTGTTTATTGTGCGTTACAATAATGAACTGGCTTTCTTCACTGAAACGACGGATCATATTGGTAAATTTACCTACGTTGGCATCATCCAGCGGTGCATCCACCTCATCCAGTATACAGAAAGGTGCGGGCTTGATTAAGTAGATGGCAAACAGCAGTGCGGTAGCAGTAAGTGTCTTCTCTCCCCCACTCAGCTGGCTGATAGACGAAGGACGTTTGCCTTTTGGTTTGGCCACAATATCAATACCTGTTTCCGCCAGGTTATCGGGGTTTTCCAGTACCATGTCTGCGGTATCGTCTTCTGTAAACAATGCCTTAAATACTTTCTGGAAATTCTCGCGCACTTTATTAAAGGTGTCAAGAAAGGCCTGGTTGGCCGTAGCTTCTACTTCCTGGATGGTTTGCATCAGGCTGTCCTTGGCCGTTACCAGGTCATTCTTTTGCTCAAGAATAAAATCATAGCGCTTCTTCATTTCCTGGAAAGCTTCAATAGCAGTAGGATTTACTTCACCCAGGTTTTCCAAACGTTTCTTCATCCGGTCGCTCTTATCTTGCAGTTCTTCCACTGGTGTTTCTGTAATTCTTGGCTGATCAATAATATCGTCCAGGTTAATCCTGAACTCTACCTGTAGGCGTTCCTTCATACCCGCCAGTTGCAGTTTCAGTTCATTCAGGCTGTCTTTTATTTCTGCCAGCAAATGTTCGGTATGTTCTTTTTCTTTTACCGTATGGCGCAGTTCACTTTCTTTTTCATTCAGTTTGTTGCGCAGGTTATAATAAGCCTGATCAGCTTCATTTAAACTTGTTTCTTCTGCTTCTTTTTTATGCAGTAAATCGACATGTCCCTGTTCAGCTGTTTGTAGGGCTTCGCTGCTTTCAGCAATGCTTTCCTGTGTTTGTTTTAACTGCGATGCATTGGCTTCAATCTGTGAACGCAAATCATTTAACTGGTTGCTCTTAAATTCAAG
>JANPGT010000749.1:0-3052 GCA_031424135.1 Chitinophagaceae bacterium | reverse complement strand
ACCAGTTGTGCACCTATATTATTGGGCAGGGCGGTAGCTGCACCGGTAAGTTTATTGATACGGTAGACATGGTTGTCTGTAAAAGATACCGTGTACATATCTCCGTTATTATTTACTGCCAGCCAGTAGGTGAGGCGAACCGGTACCGTTGCCACAGGAGTTACTGCCGCAGTAAAAGGATCTATCATACAAAGGCTGCTGCTGTCCAGCCCCGACGCCAATGCGTATAAAATTTTGCTGGAAGGATCCCAGGCCAGGCCCGCCCATTGGTAATAATTGCCGGTGGGCGCTGCAGCAATACCCATCAGCTGCTGCGCACCGGTAGCCGTGTCTATCTTAACCAGTTTATTTGTTTTTTGCGTGATGGCGTAATATCCATAAGGTGTAAAATCGCCCCCGGTAAAAAACTGGCCGCTGGTATATTCTGCTTCTGTTACTACCTGTTTTGAAATGGTATCAAAAAGCAGTGGATTGCCAAGACTGAATTTGACGAAATTATTGCTGAGCCAGTCCATTCCATAGGCTCTTTTTTCTGCCAGCCATGGTGCGCCGCCTGCTGCCACCGGATTGCCACCCAGTTTTACAGATTGCCCAATGCAGATAAAAGTATCAATGCCCGCCATTGCCATTAAAGCAGGCGTATTGCTGGTTACTTCCACTGTAATAGGGGAAGAAGTGGCCACGCAACCGCTGGCTGCAGTGGCAATAACATCATAACTTCCGCCAGTTGTAACACTGCAATTGTTGCCCTGCGAAATAGTAAGGCCATTTCTTCGCCATTGGTAACTGTTACCTGTAACCGGACTAATGACTGAAAGGCTGGTATTGCCACCGGGGCAGAAGCGCGTTGCCCCGTTAGCTTTTATCTGCACCGTACAAAACACACCGGAGACAGCTTGTTGCACAGCGGCAAACGCATTTACCAGCCCATGCCCTGTTTCAGGGTTCCAGGTGCCGTTGGGCTGCCCGGCCACCATTGTATAATTATAGGCAGTAAGTTTATCGCAACTGCCCTCCAGGATAGTGCGTGCCTGGCTGACCGTTAGATTATTATTGGCACCCAGCATCAATGCCAGCACGCCGGCTACATGGGGTGTGGCAGCAGAAGTACCATTAAATACAAGATTGTAATCACCCGCTGTACCTTCAGCCTGGTTATACCCACCGGTGCCGCTGATATCTGTAGTAGCAATTTTTACACTGGGGGCCACTACATCCAGCCCGGTACCGTAAGAAGCACCCCAGCTTTCATTATCGCAGAAAAAACTGCCGGGCGATTTGCGCAGTCCGCACATATTTACGCCCCCTACACTAATAACATTGGTATTTGTAGAAGGATACATCAGCCCCGCATTATTATTGCCGCTGGCAAACAGCAGCACTGTTCCTTTTCCTCCACGGCCAAGCGTAAGCGCACGACCAATAGCATCATCCAGCATACTGCTGGGTGTACCACCACCCCAGGAATTGGATATTACATCTGCACCCTGCTGCCAGGCATAATCAAGGCCTGCTGCCATACCGGCATAAGAAACAAAATCTCCATTGGCAAATGCCAGATTTACCGGTATAATTTTGCTGCCGGGTGCTACCCCCGCTACGCCTATATTATTATTGCTGACCGCTGCAATGATGCCTGTACACGCCGTGCCATGCCCGCGGTAGGGGGCAAGCGGTTTTCCGTCCCCGGGGTTAGCGGTTCCGGTAGTACAGTCAAACCCCTGCAAAAGATTGTCTTTAAGATCAGGATGATTGAGATCTACCCCTTCGTCTAATACCGCAATTTTGATACCCTCTCCTTTACTGACGCCCCATGCCTGCTGCACTTTCATATCAATACCGGGCGAACCGTTGTATTGCAGCCCGGAACCGGTATTATTATGCGCCCACTGGTAGTTGTACAGCGGATCGTTGGGATCTGAAAGCAACCCGTCGAAAAGTGTAAGATCTGGTTCTGCATAGTCAAACAAGCCCGTCTCAAATAAACGGTTGGCAAGTGCCAGCGCATCAAAACCATTTGCCCTGCCGGCTGCCAGTACATATATCTTATCTGCAAAGCGGTATTTTTTTACGATGCTGCACTGCAGCTGTTGCAGTAATTTTTCAAATGCAACCGCAGATGAGCTGTATTTCAATTTTACCGTCAGTTGATCGCCATAGCCCATATCCTTGCCGGACCCGCTTTTAAAGCAGGGGTGCACAAAATCAACCTGCAGCTGTTTACTCAATGTGGTAATATTGTTTCTAAACCGGGCAGCCGTAAAACCAGCCGGTAATTGTATATCCAGCATTTGCCCGTCTGCCATTGATTTCACCGCTGCATCGGGTAATTGCAGGGCGTCGGCCACCTGGCGGCGGCGCAGTGCAGGTGTTTCACCCACCTGTACGCGGATGATCATTCTTTCAGCATTAACCGGGAAAGCTATTTTTTTACCCTGGTAATAATAGGCCACCTGTTCAACGGCCTGGGCGCCGGCATCAAAAAAAACAAGCAATAAAAGAAAGGAAAACCAGCTTTTCATACAAGCAGCACCCGGTTTAATAGTTGAGCGCAAAAGGTATCCCATTTTGAATAATAATTGCCGAAAGCCATTGGTTTATTTATCCCCGTAGTGGTATAAGTGTCTATACCACTTTGTTTTGACAATAAAACAGCACCGCTTCGCTGCGCTTTGTGGAAAAAAGTCTACATTAAGAACTTATATTAACAAAATTCATCCGCATGCACCGCAGCCTTACATTAATGATCATATTTCTACTACCCGCAGTAGTAAATGCGCAGTCTTATAAAAAAATTCATCGCAAAGCCGTAGTAACAGACACCCACAATGATGTAATTTCCTCTGTTACTATGCAGGGCTTGAGTATTGAAACAGACTTAACCGGAAAAAGCCATTCAGATATTGCCCGGTTTAAAAAAGGTGGCATCGATGTACAGGTATTTTCTATTTTTTGCAACGAGCGTTTTGGCAAAGACACGGCGTTTAAATATGCCAATGCAGAAATGGATTCACTACGCGCCATTGTACAGCGCAACCCCGGCAAAATGATG
>JANPGT010000748.1:0-8589 GCA_031424135.1 Chitinophagaceae bacterium | reverse complement strand
CGTTGATTCCGCCTCCTGCAAACCTGGAGGGTCCCCATCCCCTGATATGCTGCAAACCCGCTGCACCCAGTCGGGCTGCCAGGCCGGGATCCTGTACAAATTTCTCCAGTATAGCTTCCAGCTGTTCTACAGAGGCAGGGTTAAATTTGAACCCGTTAATACCATCTATTACGAGATCACTGGCGCAGCCAACATTTTCAGATACAATAACGGCAGTACTGCTGGCCATGGCCTCGTTTACCACCAATCCCCATTCTTCGTACATGCTGGGCAATATAAACGCTTCGCAACGCGAAAAAAACAGGGGCGTTTTATCTACCTGCTGAAAAGGATAAAAAACAACGCCTGCGGTTTCACCAGATCCGGCGGTGGTTCCATCACGCATGGGTACCTGTAGTTCCGTCACCAGCTTTCTCAATGCAGGTTCTTCATCGCCTTCGCCTACCAGTACCAGTGCAATGTCAACTGTGGGATAGCGTTTCAGTAAACCTGCATAGGCACGTATTAAAGAAGGTATATTTTTTTTAAATACAAATCTGCCCAGGTTAAGGAAATAGCGTGAAGGCAGGTTGGGTATTGGCAGGGTGGCTGCGGGTGCCTGTTTCCATTGTGCTGATTGCTGTTCATAATAGGCGGTGTCTACTGCATCGTAGCCCAGGAAAACTTTTGCGGGGTCCTGGCCATAGTCGCAGGCAAACTGCTTCTGCGGCGTACCGCCTACCAATGCGCTGCTGAACAGCCTTACCAAACAATGTTTTGCTGCCTTACCTAAAAAAGAAGCTCTTTCTGTGAGGCGCCATGATTCATTCATGAGTATCAGGCGTGTACCAGCCAGTCTGGCACTGAGCACGCAAAGCATATTGGGCAGGGGCGAATAGCTGGGCATAAAAGCTGCCTTGATTTTATTTTTCCGCAAAGACTTTCCAAAAGCCCGCGCCATGGCAAGAGATTCTGCCGCACCCGACGGATTGGCGGTACCAAGTGTAACCACCGTTGCATTGGAAGGGGTGGCTGGCTTCCAGCCATAAATGGGGCTTGCTTCAGAAAAACGGTAGGCAAACAGGTGGTCCCCCTGCTTTTGCAAAGCGGCTGCCAGGGCTTCTATCCTGGCAACATGATAAGGCCCGAAATCTGAAAATAAAATGGCAATGTTGTTATTCATTATAGAGTATTCTGTTGGTAGTTATGGTTAATGCCTGCCGGTGCTATTTTTTGGTGAAAGGTTTTTCTCCCACCAGGTGCAAAACCCAGCTAACGGCAAGCGAAACAATTATAGCCGGCCATATAAACAGGAAATGCGCTGGCAGGTAGCCGTTATACGCCTTCATTACAAACCCTGAAATAATACATACGATGGGCATGTGTACCGCATACAGCGTGTACGACATGGCGCCCAGTTTTTCAAAGATTTTTCGTTTTAAAAAATTAAACCAGTTGGTGGTCAGAATAACGAACAGCAGCACAGATATCACAACGGTTAAAATAATTTCTTTGCCCAGCAATGGAAAGTTGCCTGCAGCTACTCCTGCTATAATAAGCAGCAGAAATGCGGCTGCGGCTTTCAGGCTGAAAGCTTTGGAAAGCAGTACTTCTGCCAGCAACATACCTGCAAACCAGATAATGAAAAGGTTCAGCACTTTGTATACCAGCACGGGCAGCACGGAGCCGTATGCCAGGTTCAGGAACCAGGCAAGCACCACTGCACCGGTTACCAGGTATTTATTTTTGCGGAACAGGAACAGCAGTGGGATGTAAAGCATATAAAACCACCACTCATACAACAGGGACCATAGCGCCCCGTCTGTGCCCCATACCGGCGTGTAAATTTTCTGCACAAAGAACAGGTTGCCCAGCAATGTAGTAAGGCTCAGGTCAGGGTGAATATTTTCGTTGATAGAAGGGTAGGGTGTATTGCCGGAATAAATGGGCAATTGCCATTTCATGCCTGCGGTGTCAAGTACAAAAGTAACAAGGATGGCGATCAGCAGGGGCGGATAGATACGCCTGAAACGCTTTATGAAATAGTCGCCCACTTTGAATTGTCCATCTTTTTCAATACGTCTTGAAACGCTGTAATGAATTACAAAACCAGACAGTACAAAGAAGAATAATACTGCTTCATTGCCAAATTTAAAACAGGAGAAAAAATACATCTGCAGCCTGTTCAAAAAAGAGTAAGTGCCGGGATGCAGCAGATAACCTTTTTCATAGCCTTCCCAGAGTAACCACCGGCAATGGTGAATTAGCACGTAGATAGCCGCGAAGCCCCTGAGGGAATCAAGTATACGCAGGTTATCCTTTATTAAAGTTCTGTTCATACAATCAAAGGTTTACCAGTTCGCGGGCAAATCTGGTGGTATTATACTCCTGTACGGTGGCAAGACCGTTTTCAGATAATGATTTTAGCTGTTCAGGGTGCTGAATAAAATTGCTGATAACTGCTGCCAGCGCTGCAGCGGTATTCTGCTGCAGGGTAAGGCCGTTTTTACCATGTTCCACTACCGGTGCGCAAAAGGTGCTGGCAATTACCGGTACCTGCCAGGCCATGGCCTCCAGCTGTGTAAGACCAAAGCCGTCAGAAAGTGTTGGAAATAAAAACACATCTGCTTCCCTGTAGAAATTATCTGTCTCCGATCTTGTAGCAAGTCCTTTGTATTTAATATTGGAGGCATCCAGCAATGTTTCATTGATTTCAGAATGACCTACAATAATAAATTCCACCGGGCTGGCTTCCAGCAGCTTTGCTGTTTCCAGTACTATATGAATGCCTTTGCGAAGGGTAAGTGTACCCAGAAAAAGGCAACGCAATGGCCTTTCGTGTGTAAAGGCAGCCGGGTATACCCTGTTAAACTGAAGATGCTGTTCTTTAACCTGGTAAGGCAGGTCAACAATTTTTATTTTTGCAGCATCAATGCCTTCTTCTATCAATCCCTGGCGGCTCCATTCAGAGTTCACCATAATTACATCAGAAAGACTGCATTCCTTTTTCCAGTCTTCCCAGTAAGCAGCAGGCGCTTTTTGCCAGGTAGTAGGAAACAATGCAGCATTGGCTGCGGTAATGGCTGCAACAATTTTTTCCTCTTTCAAACCCGGGTCTATCTGGAATAATATCTTCTTCTGGCCACGTGTTGCAGCTGCATTAAAAACAGCCAGTGAAGTGTAGCTGGTACCTAAAACAGTGCTGGCCGGTAATTGAAGGAAAATGGGTAATACCTTTTTTTGAAAGGCATCATTGCGGGCAATAATAAGATTCCACTCGCCTTTGTGCCTGAACCGCAGCAATACTTCGTTGATAAGAAATGATATGCTGAAGTGTTTAACTTTTGTGGAATCAATGGCCGGGTTAAACCGGTTAGAAAAAGATTTTACCAGCCGCATCGGAAACTTTGCCAGTAATTTTCTAATCCATGCTTTTTTTACCCAGGTATCGGTAATCACGGCTTCCAGTTTGTGCTGGGAAGCCAGTGCTGCAGGCAGCAGGTAATGCGCACGGGCGCCAATATGTACACAAATAATTTTATCAGACATACTGCAGCTGTTTCTTTACATATTTTTTATACATCCTTACAAAAACGATCATTGGCCAGAAACTCATCAGTACAATGGCAAAATCACCCGCCAGGTCACCACTCCGGAAAATAGGAATCATACACACCAGCAGGATGGCTACTAAAAATATACTGAGATCAGATTTGAAATAACTGAAAGAGCGGTAGAGCCAGGCCAGGAACCAGGACCAGATAATGCTGCATATAATTATGCCATAGAAACCTCCTTCTGCATAAAATACGCCCCATATAGTAGGAGAGAACCCTGCAGAACTTTCATTGTACCAGCCATGCCGTGCTTCTACGTTTCTTACCCAGCTGGCCAGCGGTTTGCCCGGCCATAGAGACCTGGGTACCGGTCTTAGTAACACATTCAGGTGTTCCTGTCCATAGCCATAGGGCAGTTGGTCGGGGTACACCTGGTACATCATCATAAAGCCATCAATAAAGTTCACGTCGTCTGCAATTTTCAAACGGTCTACACTTTCTGAAAAAAGTTCACTGATAGACAGGTCAGACATTTTTTTATACCGTAAAACACCTGCAGCAGAGAATACCACCATAATGGAAAAAATTCCCACTAAAGAAAGTGCCACTTTTTTGCCCGGCTTGATATTGCGTGTCATGTAATAGCCCACGGGTATCATCCATCCCAGGAACTGGAAGCGCAGGGCGGTATCGTAGGTGATATACGCCAGTGCCAAAAACAAGCCTATCGAAAACATTTTCGATTCTACTTTTCCGGAATCATCTGCTACTATCAGCAGGAAAAAGAAAATGATAAAAGAAGTATTGCCCAGTTTTATCAGCGTGGCATATGCGGTACTGCTTCCAGACAATAAAAAAGAAAGTATACCAAAAAATATCAGTCCGTAAATAATCTGTGTTCTTTTGGAAAGTATAAAGCTTCTTAAAATAGCATTGGAGTCATTGATTTTTACTTTTGGCTCCCGGTAGAAGAACATAAAACCATAGATCATAATGCTGGCGCCCATCAGAATAAGGTCACTTACTTCGAAGGCAATGTCAAAATTCCATTTAAAAGGAATTACGTAATCAAATTCTACCCAGTCGCTGTAGCCAGCTTTTAACGAGTAGAGGCGGTATTCCACAAAAATGTTGAAGAGTGCCAGGAAGAGCGGAACAGCACATTCTTTTTTAATAAAAAAATAAATGGCCGCCGCTGCATTGAAAGCTAAAATGATGTAGGTAATATTTCTATCCATTATTCAGTTCCGCGCCCGGTCAAACTTTAAAGGTGATCAATTGATAAGTTGATGCGGCCGGCAGTGTATGCAACTTGGCTGCCGGCTGTCTTTATTGGTCCTGGTTCTTTTTTTTATTAAGTACTGATACCGGGTTAAAACGCTGTACCAAAGCCGGAAAGTGTGCTACTTCCTGCATAATACCTCTTTTAAAGCCTGCCCAGGTGTCTTTGGTAAGGTGCAGGGATTCTTTAAGTACATATGGTATTAACACGATGTCTGATATAAGCGTTGAAACGGCTGCACCCTGGATGCCAAAAAAATGAGACATTACACCACAGGCAATAATGGCCAGCACCATGGCTATAATGTACCGCACGGCCAGGCCTTCGTACTGGTTGGAAGCCATATGAATAACACTGCTGGTAAACCAGAGGGCATTAAAAGGAATGGGTAGCAGGAACAGCAGCAGCAGCGATTGCTGCAGTGGTATGCTGTTGTGGGTCCAGAAGCCATACAGGGGTTTCCCAAATATGGCCAGCGCTGCTACGCAGAAGATGGCAGCGCTGATAGAGACGGCTACACCTATCCGGTGCAGTCGTGCAATGCGCGGGTAATCGCCCACGCCAAAAAGCAGGCTTAATTCGGGCCACATTACCTGGTTCACCAGTTCAAACATCTGGTTGATGGATCTTACCAGGGTTCTTACTGATCCAAAAATAGCTACTGCTACAGGGCCTAAAATTACCTGTACCACCAATATATTGCCCTGGAAGATAAGGGCGTTGCCCAGGGGAAATGCCTGGAAAGAAAGTCCTTTTTTGAAAAGCGGTCTTAATTGCTCTTTTCTTATGTCGTGGGTGGAAAAAGTAATTTCTCTTATTGACCGGTAACTGAGCCACTTCATAGCAATGGTATACAGCAGCGTGGTACAGAGCACTGCAATGGCCATGTAATCGAAGCGGTGACTGAACTGCAGCACAATTACCATACCCAGCAATTCAAACCAGGGCCTGAAGCTGTACAGAATTACCGGCATGTGAGCTTTGCGCGCAGATCTAAACCTGGCTTCATACACTTCGCCAAAAAAGGTTAAGAGGGTAGAGATGGTAAACCATATAATTACCAAGGTAATTTCTGTGTGTCTTTCTGCCGGTAGTTTAAGCAGTTGTTCCGAAGGCAGAAATGGAACAATGCCGGATACCAGCAGGAGTCCTGCTACGAAGATGGCAGACACCAATGCCAGGGTAGTGGAATATACAGTTCTGGCCTTGCCAATATTGCCGGCGGCTGAAGCCATTGACATTTCATTGGAAGCTACGCTGCCAAATCCGAGGTTGGCCAGTGAGATCCAGGATGGAAAAGAATACAATACCAGCCAGCGTCCATAGTCTTCTACCCCTAAAAAGGAAAGCAGAACGGGAATTTGTATCAACCTGAATAAAACAGTTGATATTTTGCCCCATCCGCTGGCCAGGGAATTGCGTATTAACGCCGCTTTTAGTTTCATTGATTGATTAGAATAAGAACGATGATAGCCTTACAAATAAGGCTTACACTATTAAATAAACGGGAGATGAGGTTAACCATCTCCCATTATTGTTTCAGCCAATATATTCTGTGCGAACTGTAAATTGATTATTCAAACTGGTTTTTAATCATGTAACCATTGTCCTTCAAAAGTTTCTCTTTGTTGAAATGGTCTGCATCTGCGGCTACCATTTCTTTTACCAGTGCGGCCAGGTCATATTTAGGTTTCCAACCGAGTTTGGTATTGGCCTTGGTAGGGTCGCCAATCAGCAATTCTACTTCTGTGGGCCTGAAATATTTGGGGTCTACGGATACTACTTCCAGACCTGCTTCCAGCTGGTAGGCAGGGTTAGTGCAGGAGGCTATATAGCCTTTTTCGTTTATGCCCTCGCCCTTGAAAACAATCTCTATACCCAGCTCAGCAAACGCCATGCGTATGAATTCTCTTACACGTGTGGTTACACCTGTAGCAATTACAAAATCCTCAGGTGTCTCCTGCTGCAGTATCAGCCACATAGCCTCTATATAATCTTTTGCATGACCCCAGTCGCGCTGTGCGTCAAGGTTACCGAGGTATAATTTATCCTGCATGCCCAGGGCTATTTTAGCCACGGCGCGGGTGATTTTGCGGGTTACAAATGTTTCTCCGCGCAGGGGACTTTCGTGGTTGAAAAGTATACCGTTGCAGGCAAACATTCCATAAGCTTCCCTGTAGTTAACCGTAATCCAGTAAGCGTACATTTTAGCTACTGCATAAGGGCTGCGTGGGTAAAAAGGCGTCGTTTCTTTTTGAGGAACTTCCTGTACCAGTCCGTATAATTCTGAAGTAGATGCCTGGTATATCCTGGTGGTTTTCTCCATGCCAAGTATACGGATGGCCTCCAGCAGGCGCAAAGTACCAATACCATCAGCATTGGCAGTGTATTCCGGGGTATCAAAGCTCACTTTTACGTGGCTCATGGCACCCAGGTTATATATCTCATCGGGCTTGGTTTGCTGTATAATCCTTATGAGGTTGGTAGAATCTGTAAGGTCTCCGTAATGCAGTGTAAAACGGAGGTTTCTTTCATGCTGATCCTGGTACAGATGGTCTATACGGTCAGTATTAAACAGGGAGCTCCTTCTTTTAATACCATGTACCATGTAGCCCTTATCTAATAAGAATTCCGCCAGGTAGGCACCATCCTGTCCGGTAATGCCCGTAATCAACGCTGTTTTCATTTATAAGTCTTTATTTATTAAAAAAAATTAGCATATCTGCCCCGATAAGCAGTTATTTCATATTGCGTGCAAAGCTAAGGAAACGAATAAATACGAATATTATTTTGAAGCTGAAGAAGGAAGTATTTTACAAAACTCCTTCTTTTACAGACGTTTGCGTCTGTAAAAAATCCGCGTACGCCATTTGTATTCCTTCCTTCAGGGCGATACTGTGTTTCCAGCCCAGGCCATGCAATTTAGATACGTCCATTAATTTGCGTGGGGTGCCGTCGGGTTTCGTACTGTCAAAAACAATTTCGCCACGGAAACCAACAATGTTCTTTATTAGCGCAGCCAGTTCGGCGATGCTGAGATCTTCGCCGGTGCCTATATTGATCAATTCTCTCTGGTTGTAGCCTTTCATTAAAAAGATACATGCTTCTGCCAGGTCATCTGCGTATAAAAATTCGCGCTTAGGTGTTCCTGTTCCCCAAACGGTAACGGCTGCTGCATTGCTTTCTTTGGCTTCATGAAAACGGCGGATAAGGCCTGGAAGAACGTGCGAGTTGCTGGGATGGTAATTATCTCCCCTGCCATACATATTGGTAGGCATTACGCTGATAAAATTAGCGCCGTATTGATCTCGGTAAGCTTCGCACAACTTGATACCTGCAATTTTGGCGATGGCATAGGGCTCATTGGTAGCCTCCAGTAAGCCAGTCAGCAGGTATTCTTCTTTCAAAGGCTGGGGGGCCATTTTAGGATAAATACAGGAGCTGCCAAGGAACATCAGTTTTTCTACCTTGTTTTTCCAGGCAGCATGTATAATATTTGCTTCTATCAGCAGGTTCTCATATAAAAAATCTGCCCGGAAAGTGTTGTTTGCTACAATACCGCCTACTTTGGCGGCTGCCAGGAATACAAATTCCGGCTGCTCTTTCTCAAAAAAATCAAATACTGCCTGCTGGGAGCGGAGATCCAGTTCTTTTGAGCTGCGGAAGAGGAGATTGTTATAACCTTTGCTTTCGAGATGACGTTTTATGGCAGAGCCAACCATACCATTATGGCCGGCGATATAAATTTTTTGATTTTTTTCCATCTGTGGT
>JANPGT010000747.1:0-1839 GCA_031424135.1 Chitinophagaceae bacterium | reverse complement strand
CGGGAAAATGATATTGAAACGCTGGCTTCGCTGGTAGGGATGAGTCCAAGAAACCTCAGCAGGGTGTTTAAGGAAAAAACAGGGTCAACTGTACTGGAATACCTTACACTCTTGCGGAGGGAGTATGCCGGCACCATGCTGAATAATCCAGAGTATACAATAGAATATATTGCCAGTCAATGTGGGTTCAAAACAGCCAGGCAATTACAGCGGATATTGAAAAAGTAGCAACTGGCGCTGGCGATAGATAGTCGGGCAGATGTTAATTGGTAAATCTCAAAATTCCATGCCAGTGAATTTCGGTAGCCGTCCGCATTTTTTCTCTCGTATTTTTTCCGATGGAGGTAATGGATTTCATAAAAGGGGAAACACGATTCGGTGTGGGCAGCGGAGGCGGGTTGCTGTCAATACAATTGTAAAAATTATCTTTGGCTACTTCTGTTATCCCGGTAATAACCTGCTGGCAGGAAGCATTGCTGTTGAGGTAGCCAAGCGCACCGGCAGCCATCATGTTCCGCGCAAAATCAGGGTCGGTTTGGCGCGAAAAGGCAATTATATTGGCAGCGGAGCAGCGCGCAATTTTTTTAGTGGCTTCAATGGCTGCAAGCGGATCACAGCTGCCGTCGATAATCACAATATCGGGTTGCTGCTGCTCACTGATAGAAACAGCTGCATAGTTATCTGCACACAAACGAACGGCGCAGGGGAGGATGGGGGTTGACAAATAGTAGAGCAGGGTTTCGCGGGAAATAATGTGGTCACAGGCAATCAGTATATTCAGCATGACAATTGGATTTTGTACCTGCAAGTTGCTTTATCTGACTGCAAAAAAAAATAGACCTTTCAATGAAGTTCCTGTCATTATTAATCAGGGGGAACCTAGATATTTACCATTAGCAGGTTCTTTGTACGCCTGTATATGTGATTAAAATAGTAACGGCAGCAGGAGAGGCGCCGCCCGGCGTAAACAAAAAAGGGTTTCTTAGACGTTCAATATTGCATCCCAGCACTGGAACAAAAAATGCCCGGGAAACGATTGCTGCAGACCAGTTCAGGTTAATGCTGCCTGTTATTTTTTGTCTGTAAATTGTTCACTCAGGCGCTTGTTTTCAATAGACCTGGCAAAATCATAATAGTCGCTTACCGCAGTTTGCCATTTTTGATAGGCATTTTTTAATTCAGGAGCACTTAACAGTTCACTGAATCCGGGCGACTTTGCATATTCCTTCTCTATTTTCTGGTAGTTTTCCCAGGCGGCCAGGAAAGCCTGGTATAATTTATCCGATTTCTCCTTGATGGTCATATGGAAGCTTTTTTTTGAAGTTACGACATAAATTGGCAGGTAAAAAGGAAAACAAGACAGGGTAGTAGACTCAGTGTTTTTCGGCCTGGTAATGTTTTTTCAGTACATCTTCTCCATACTCATTGCCTTTTTCCCTCCAGATAGCATGAATATGGTTGGCGCCGTTCCTGGGGCCGCCATTATTATCAAATTCAATAAGAAAGCCTGGACCATTTAGCACATAGTAGTGGGGCTGTTTTTCATCGTAGGCGCCAATCCAGCCAAAATAGATCTTGCCAATGCCGGCTTCTAATATCTTATTGTATTCAGCAACCGCTTTGTCATATTCCATATTGAAAACAAATTCGCGGATAATATACTGTAATACGGCCTGCTGCTCCTTTGTCATTTCCGAACCCAGCAATCCCCAATTATCTACCAGCCTTTTGCCGCTTTCTGCGGCGGTAATGATATCCCCCGGCACCGCCTGGCTCATGGTGGCTTTTTTTTGCTGGCTGGCTGATAACATGGTTACCAATTTAATGCCCAGATCTTCT
>JANPGT010000746.1:0-2279 GCA_031424135.1 Chitinophagaceae bacterium | reverse complement strand
TTTGAAAATACCAATAAAGAAGCGCTCTGGAAAAAATTCAAATTGGGTGTGTATGCCACCGGTGCGGTAGTGGCGGTAATGCTGCTCTTTTATTTTACGGCAGATTTCAAAGGCGCAAAGGACAACCAGATGAAAGACAATTTCGCTCAGTCTATGCTGCAGCAATCAGCGCAGGGCAAGCAACCAACGCCGGAAATGCAGCAGCAGGCTACCCAGTTTGCACAGTCTATGGTAAATGCACTGCAAGCCGACAGGAAGGGTTTAATGGGCGGCGACCTGCTGCGTTCTGTATTCTTAATGGCCTGTGCGCTTGGATTGCTGGGACTGTTTATAAAAGGAAAACTAAAAGCCCCTGCAGTAATAGCAGGTATTTTATTGCTGAGCAGTTACGATGTGCTGGCCGTGGGTAAGCGATATTTAAACAGCGATAGTTTTATTGAAGACAGTGATTACGAAGGAAATTTTACCGCCACTGCAGCAGATAATACCATTAAAGCAGACCCGGGTTATTTCCGTGTATTTGATCAAATGGGGGGCGATCCATTTGCCGACGCAAGGGCCTCTTATTTTCATAATTCACTGGGTGGCTACCTGGCTGCCAGGCTGGGTCTTTACCAGGACCTGATGGACAACCAGCTGCGCAAAGGCAATAAGGCGGTTTTTGATATGCTGAATACCAAATACATTATTCAGCAAAACCCGGCCAATGGCCAACCCGTAGCCATGCCCAATCCCGATGCCTTTGGTCCCTGCTGGCTGGTAAAAAATATCCACTGGGTAAAAGATGGTAATGAAGAAATGAAGGCGCTGGACAGCATCAACCTGAAAGAAAATGCCATCGTACAGGAGAAATACAAATCACTGATTCCTGCCGCGCCAGCTTATGATTCAACGGCCAGTCTGAAGCTGGTACGCAATGTAAATGATACTATTGTTTATAGTTCTGCTGCCGGCAGCAACCAGTTTGCAGTATTCAGCGAAATTTTTTACGACAAGGGCTGGAACGCTTTTATAGATGGCAAAAAGGCAGAGATCATCCGGGTAAATTATGCCCTGCGTGGCATGAACCTGCCCGCCGGCAATCATACCATTGAGTTTAAGTTTGAGCCCGGGTCGTACAAACTGGGTAATACCCTGGCATTGATAGCATCGCTGGCAGCCTATATTTTACTGGCAATAGCAGCCTGGCTGGGCTGGAAAAAGCAAAAGCTGTCTAAAGTTTAATAGTGCAAGATTTAAGGTTGTTTTGCCGGTATTGTGTTAATGGCCAGTCATACCGGTAACGGGCGCTTATTACTTACCACTTACTAGTCACAACTTTACATGGCAACCATCATAAGCATCGTTTCCTATCCCTTTCTGCCGGCAAAAACGGGCGGGCAGAAAGGGATAGCGCTGTTCTATAAATTCTTTTCAAAACACTGCCGGCTGATTTGTTTCACCACTAAAAACAATAATCCGGCATCTGCTTTATACGCGGTGAATAATACCATCTCCGATTCAAAACTCCGTTACATCAATCTATGGTTGTTTTTCAAAATTCACCGGCAAATAAAAAAACAAAAAGCAACGCATGTATTGCTGGAACATCCCTATTACGGCTGGCTGGGGATGCTGCTGAAGACTTTCAGCGGGGTTAAGCTGGTAGTACACTCGCACAATATAGAATTCCTGCGCTGGAAGGCGCTCAATAAATGGTGGTGGCCCGTGCTGGCGGCCTACGAAAAGCAAACACACCGGAAAGCTGATTATAATTTTTTTAAAACGGACGAGGATAAGCAAACCGCCATCAGCAAATTTGGCCTGCAACCGCAAAAATGCCTTACGGTTACCTATGGCATTGAATGGAATACGCTTCCTTCTCCAGGCGAAAGAAAACAATGCAGGCTGCAATTACAGCAGCAACATGGCATTGCACCGGGTGATACCCTTTTTCTTTTTAATGGTTCACTTAACTATGCGCCCAACCTGCAGGCGGTACACGCTATTCTGGATAAAATAAATCCTTTACTGCTGGAATCCGGCATGGCTTATAAAATCCTGATCTGCGGCAAAGGACTTCCCCCGGCCATGGATGAATTGAAAGCATATGCAGGCTTTAATATCCTGTATGCCGGCTTCGTACCTGATATAAGTATTTATTTTAAAGGGGCAGATACATTTATTAACCCGGTAACAGAAGGTGGTGGCATTCAAACAAAGCTGGTGGAAGCACTGGCGTATAACCTTAATGTGGTAAGCACCCGCCAGGGCGCTATCGGTGTGCCACCGGAAATAAC
>JANPGT010000745.1:0-2699 GCA_031424135.1 Chitinophagaceae bacterium | reverse complement strand
TACCCGTACCAGGGCTTTCTGACCGGCGAAATTATAGTCGGAGAATTTGCTCATGGGAAGAAACTATTTTGAATTTTGAATTTTAAATTTTGAATGGTTGGCCCTCACAGCGGAATTCAAAATTTAAAATTCAAAATTTATAATAACAGAAGTTATTTACTGATTAAACCGGCAAAAAAATGAACGGTGCGCACCAGCTGGCTTACATAACTCATTTCATTATCGTACCAGGCAACTGTTTTTACCAGTTGTGTATCTCCCACGGTTAATACTTTTGTCTGTGTTGCATCGAATAAAGAACCAAAATGGGTACCGATGATGTCTGAGCTTACAATTTCGTCTTCGGTATATCCAAAGCTTTCATTGGAAGCTTTTTTCATAACGGCATTGATTTCTTCGATGGATGTTTTCTTACCCAGGATGCTGGTGAGTTCAGTTAAAGAACCGGTGATGGTGGGTACGCGCTGGGCGCTGCCATCTAATTTACCTTTCAGTTCAGGTAATACCAAGCCGATGGCTTTGGCTGCGCCGGTAGAGTTGGGAACAATATTGGCAGCAGCTGCACGTGCACGGCGCAGGTCACCTTTTGGATGGGGTGCATCCAGGGTGTTCTGGTCGTTCGTATAAGCGTGAATGGTAGTCATGATACCTGAAGTAATACCGAATGTATCGTTCAATACCTTGGCCATGGGCGCCAGGCAGTTGGTAGTACAGGAAGCGCAGGAGATAATGGTTTCACTGCCGTCGAGGATGGCATGGTTTACATTAAATACCACGGTTTTCAGGTCGCCGGTAGCGGGTGCAGAGATAACCACTCTTTTAGCACCAGCGGTAAGGTGAGCAGCAGCTTTGTCCTTATCTGTAAAGAAGCCAGTGCTTTCAATCACCACGTCTACTCCGTGTGATCCCCAGGGAATCTGTGCAGGGTCTTTCTGAGCATATATTTTAACGGTATCCCCGTTTACTACTATAGAATCTTCTGTGGAGGTTACTTCAGCGTCGAAACGGCCCTGAGCGCTGTCATATTTCAGCAGGTGAGCCAGTACCTTGGGACTTGTCAAGTCATTAATGGCTACCACCTCTATGCCTTCCATTTTGTAAATCTGGCGATATACCAGGCGGCCTATGCGTCCAAAACCATTAATGGCGACTTTAACAGTACTCATTGTGCAATTAAGTTTAATTAGTTAAAAATTAAGAGGTCACGAAGGTACAATATTGAAATATATTCCAATCCAGATTTTATAGGGTGTAAAATGATGTCCAAAGGCAGTTTTTGGGGGCTTTGCCAACAGTAAAAGCTTACCATGAGACCTCCCTCCTTCACCCCCTTTGAGGGAGGGGCTGGTGATCCGGTAAACAACTGAGGTTAGAGGTCGAATTGGAACAGGGTTTCCCTTACTGGTAATAGCGTTACCAGCAAGGGTTTAGCTTTCGGCCCAAGAAATTTTATGTAAACGCTAAAAAAGTTTTGGCAAGATTTGCGCTGGCTGTTATCTTTGCCGTCCTAAAAACAGGATGGCCCGTTCGTCTAACGGTTAGGACCTCAGATTTTCATTCTGGTAATAGGGGTTCGATTCCCCTACGGGCTACCAAAGACAGGAAATAATAATTCCTGCAAAGTACCAAACCCACGTCAAGTTAATACTGGCGTGGGTTTTGTCGTTTAAGAACAGGTCCAACTCCAGTTTTAGCCCTTTAATCCGTCTACGGTTTCCCAACGAAATTTCGTACATCAAGGTATGACTATCCCTAACACCAGCGGGGTATTGAACCGAAGAGAACGGGACCCACAAGAGCAGCCTCTATTAAACTGGAGCAGTACCGATGCAATTGTTTTTCCAGGTAAGGAAACAACCAGCCATTTTGAAATTCTCCAAACTCATTACCTGCTGACCATGGTTACCATAATGAAGACAAGCCTGTTACCATTCCTTTTATCGTGTCCTTCTTTTCAACGGGGTTATTTCAAATGTTTATTATTACAATTACATATCTGAACGCCCTGTAGAAATTACTGCGGCTGATAATCAGTTTGTAATTACATCCAGTTCGGCATAGCCTATGTTATCGTTATCCTCAGTATTTTTTAAAGCCCGTAATTTGATGTAGCGGGCTTTCACGGATTCAAACTTTTTAATTTGCCAAAGAGGGTTGTTCTTTATATTCGAAAATTCACCCCCGTCTGCCAATTTCCATTCTTTACTGTCATTGGAAACATATAACTGGTAAGTAGTGATGATACCCGGTCCCCATAAACCCTGGTCAGGAAGATACCTGAAACCGGAAAGATTTTCTTCCTTCCCTAAATCTATTACCAGTTCTGACGGTAATTTTATTCCTTTCGGCTGGTGCCACGCCGAATGCGGATCTCCATCAAGAACAGCATAAACTTTGGCATCATCGATTCCAATAATTTTCCAATTTTTCCTGGAGATACCAAATTTTTCACGGGATGCAGGGCTGGTTTTGACGGTAGCAGGATCGAAAGCAATGGCCCTTACCTCTAACTTTCCTTCTGTCTCAAATGGCTTTGTGTATTTTTTCGAGTTGGTAGTGGGAACACTTCCATTCAATGTATAGTAAACATCTGATTCTTCATCAACCGGGACTATTTTTATTTCACCGGATTGATTTCTGATAACCAAAGGAGGCGCCAGCAGCTGCGGCGCATTGTAAATTCCGATGTTGGAAATTGC
>JANPGT010000744.1:0-3099 GCA_031424135.1 Chitinophagaceae bacterium | reverse complement strand
GTTCCTTCGTCAGCAGATCTGCAGGCATTGTTCACCTACCAGTTTAATAATAAATGGAGCGCCGAGCTATTGGGCAATTTTTCGCAGACAAAGTTTACACTGGTACCTCAATTCTCGCAGCAAACAGCCTCTGTATTTTCTCCATATTTTACCGCCAACCTGGGCCTTGATATTTTCTTTGAAGGAAAGGAAGAAGACCGCTACAGCACCAATATGCTGGGCCTTTCTGTAAACCAGCAGGTAAGGAAAAACCTGAAGCTGAAATGGATGGCCAGTTTTTTCCAGGACAATGAAAAAGAGTCGCTGGATATTACCGGCGCCTATTTGTTTGGTGAACGCGACTTTGACAAAAGTAAACCCAGCTTTGGATTAATCATCAACCCACTGGGCGCTGGCATCTTTCAAAATCATGCGCGTAACAAACTGAATATTGATGTCTGGAATATCAGTCATAAAGGCTACCTGGACAAGGGCAGGCATGCGGTACAGTGGGGTCTGAGTGCAGACCGGCAAACCATCAATGATAAACTGAACGAATGGCAATACCAGGATTCCGCCGGTTATTCATTGCCGTATAATCCGTCGCAACTCTCGCTGTTCAGCGTGTTGAAATCAACTGCGGATCTTACCATTAACCGTGTCTCCGGTTTTGTACAGGATAATATTGCTTTTCACGATTCGTCCGACTTCATTCTGCAGGTAGGTGCAAGGTTCAACTATAATGATCTGAACAAAGAATTCCTGGCATCCCCCCGCGCTGGCTTCTCCTGGAAACCTTCTGCCTGGCAAAAAAACATTGTCTTCAGAGGGGCAGCCGGCATCTATAACCAGCCGCCATTCTACCGGGAACTGAGACGGCCCGATGGCAGCATCAACACAAAATTAAAAGCACAAAAAAGCTGGCAGGTCAGCGGCGGATTCGATTATAGTTTTGAAGGATGGAACGGGCGGCCCATGCGCTTAACCACCGAAGCCTACTATAAAAACATGTACGATGTAGTGCCCTACGATATTGACAATGTACGCCTGCGGTATTTTGGCACCAACAACGCAAAAGCCTATGCAGCCGGCCTGGAACTGCGCCTGTTTGGGCAATTGGTAAAAGACGCTGAAAGCTGGATAAGCTTTGGCCTTATGAATACTAAAGAAAAAATTGACGGCGCTACGTTCTATAATTACAAACTGGATAGCCTGAACCAGCCTGTTGACAGTACGCTGATGCAGCAGGGTTGGGTGCGGCGCCCCACCGACCGACTGCTCACTTTTGGCATGTTCTTCCAGGATTATCTCTCTACCAACAAGAATTTTAAGATGTACCTCAATACCCTGTACGGCAGCAATCTTCCGTACAATATACCAGGTAGTGTGAAATACCGGAACGCCCTGTTTATTGACCCCTACATCAGGATTGATATTGGCTTCAGCGCACTGTTACTTGACAGCGACAGAAGCAAACGCCGCACCCACAGTCCGTTTAAAGATTTTGAAAATATATGGGCGACCCTGGAAGTCTTTAACCTCATAGACAGGGCCAACACCATTTCTTATCTGCTGATTAAAGATTTTTCCAATACTACTTACAGCATACCCAACCGCCTCACCCCCAGATTGCTGAATTTGAAATTGGTAGCGAGGTTTTAGGAAGAAGGTGGAAACGTTTGCGAAGTTTTATCCCTCTAACAGCCCGCCCGCATTTCAACATTCGCCATTGCTATATTTTACTAACAGGAAAAGAAGATTGAATGGGTGCGTTTACCCTTTGCCCTACACCTTCTACCCTACACCCCAATACCGTATTTTTACGGTTCATAAAATAAAGTAAAAACACTTTTGTTCTTTAGTAAATTTACCTACATTTACTTTTTATTGTTGGTTCCGCTATTGCACCACAAGGAACCGATATCCTGCTAACACCGCAAGATCTCCCTTTATAACTGTTATCTATACAAGCTTGTTTTCACTGGCGTGAGAGCGGGGCTTGAAAACCCTATAGTAATGAAATTAAAGGTTACGGCGAATCCTGATCCCTTTTCGGCAGAATTGGTAGTGAACATGCACAGCAGCATTGCAGTCAACCTGGTGGTCCGCCTGATCAACAGCAATGGTATTGTGATACGGGTAAAAGGATGTCCGCTGCCCGCTGGCGAAAGCAGGATTACCTTGAAAAACCTGGTGCGCTATGCCACCGGCAATTATTTCCTGGAAATAAAACTGCTGAACGGCGACCTGTTACAGACCATACAACTGCTAAAACAATAAAAAAAGTACCGTATTATAACCCGCAGACCGTCTTAATCCGACCACCCTTCATTATATGGTGCACAACCATATCAGGGGCAGGCTACGCAGCCTGCCCTTTGCCATAAATACTCATTATTTTTGCGGTATGACAAAACTGAGTATCAACATAAATAAATTCGCTACACTGCGCAACAGCCGCGGCGGTAATAATCCGGATGTAATAAAAGCCGCCATTGACGCGCAGTTGTTTGGCGCTGATGGTGTAACCGTGCACCCCCGGCCCGACGAGCGCCATATCCGCTATGCCGATGTAAGGGCCATCAAAAAAATAATTACCACAGAATTTAATATTGAAGGCAATTGCCGCGAGCAAAAATTTATTGACCTGGTGCTGGAAGTAAAACCGCAGCAGGTAACCCTGGTGCCCGATGCAGAAGGGCAGTTAACTTCTGACCATGGCTGGGATACCATTGCCCATAAAGATTACCTGGTAGACATTATCGGTGTTTTTAAAAAAGCAGGCATCCGCACGTCCATTTTTACTGATCCTGATATAAAAATGATTGAAGGTGCTGCGGCAACAGGAACAGACCGGATAGAATTGTATACTGAAGGTTATGCCAGGCAATTTGCCGCCGGCGAAAAAGCAGGTGCCATAGCGCCCTATGTTGCTGCCGCTCATAGCGCCGCCGCACTGGGCCTGGGCATTAACGCCGGGCACGACCTGGATTTAGATAACCTGCAATATTTCGCGCAGCATATTCCTGCGCTGGCAGAAGTTTCCATTGGCCATGCATTGGTTTGCGACGCCCTTTACCTGGGGTATGAGAATGCAGTGCAGTTATACAAAAGACAACT
>JANPGT010000743.1:0-1701 GCA_031424135.1 Chitinophagaceae bacterium | reverse complement strand
CTCATTTGTTTGGGATTTAGTAGTAATAGATAAAATGCCTGGCATCCCTGGGGGGCATACCGTTATCAAACGTGTGCAAACGTATTGAAGCAACGATGAAAGAAATGGATTCCTGGTTTAAGGAATTGTAAACTTTGAAGTTGGCAGCAATCGTTTGGCTTTACTAAAAATACAAAGTGTTGGGGATTAAAAACTATTAGCTCCGGTATTAAAAAGCTATTAAATTGTTAGCTGCTCTTTTGGTAGAAACTATTGAATGCAATGTGAGATAATTTTTTCAGCAACGCATTTTGCCGCCGCTGTTGGTGTTTTCAACATCAGCAATATTGTGAACAAGTTTTTACTTTTAATAGATCGCCTCAAAGCCGTCCCGCAATTCGCGGGACGGCTTTGAGGAACTATATCATCTTTTGTATCTATTATCGTCCCTGCCTACCGGCAGGCAGGCATCGCTTTATTCAGCTTTTGAACAAAGCTCACGGAATACCAGGCAGCTTGCGGGGGTACTGGTGACAGGTTGATTAAATATAACTGCTTGTTTTACAAAATCCCTCCCGCGTGTGGGGAACGTCTATTTTTATCAACCAATATTTATTTTGTCTTTCCTCTGGTCGCGCTCACCGACCAGGGCAATAAGGAATAGGTATGCGGCGCTTAGCTGGCTCGCCCTTTTACGCAGCTACAAAAAATGTATGTTGAGGAGGGCAGCTCAGCTTGTCGTTCGAAGGCTTGTTTCTTTCAGGGTGAGCCCGACAAGAATGACTACTCACTGTAATTCATCATCTCATTTTAAAAATTGGCTGGTTGAATTCGCTTACCGGTACAAATATGGCCCAACCATGGGTAATCTTTTCACCCTTTTTCATGGCCGCAAAAAAAACCGCACATATTACTATGCACGGCTTTTACTATTTAGACCGTTATCCTGTTCCGGCTAGAGATCCATTTGCGTGATGATTTTCCTGTATGCTGCATTTACTACCGTATCGTTTTGCATGTTGGAAGCTATGGAGGCAAACCCTTCCAGCACTTTTATTTTTTTTATATCGTTTTCTATGGCGGCGAGCTTTATATTCTCTTTCTTGTACAACCAGAAGAATGTCGCGCTTAGAAAAGTGGTAATAATGCCGCTGGCGCTGGTAATAATGCCGGTTTGTCCTTCTGATTTTTGCAGAAAGGAAATACTGAGTCCCGCCAGCAGTAAAATAATACCCAAAGAAATTGCAATGATTGAAATCGTAAATATGCGGCCAACGTTTCTCTTCTTATCCTTATAAATATCCGCCAATTCCACAGAAACGGACGTATACACTTTGGGCATGTCCGCGTTTTTTTCGGACTGCGCAACGGCCTGCTGAAGTTTGGCCTGCGCAGTGCCTCCGAAACTGCTATTGATGCCGATTATTTTTTCATCCAGCAATTTTTTCCATAAAGTTTGACGGGTAGTTTCTGACTGGGTATGTTCGATATAAAATTCAAAAAGTGGATGGCTGTTCATTTTAGCTGTTGTTGTTAGGTTTATAAGAATCAATTGCCAATGCGTAGGCTTCTGCCATTGTTTTTTTTCCATCAAATTGAAGTATCCAGTGACTTATGAACTGGTAGCTTTCTATTACCGGGAAATACCAGAACCCGGTGGAAATGATTCCAGCAACAGGCAGTGGGCCCTGCTTAACAGCCACGAGACCCGAACCAGTACAG
>JANPGT010000742.1:0-6551 GCA_031424135.1 Chitinophagaceae bacterium | reverse complement strand
AGCATCAGCAATGCTTTGTGTGAAAGCCACAAAATCTGCATTCTTGCTTACAAAGTCAGTTTCGCAACTAACACAGATTACCAGGCCGGTTTTATTATCGGCAGTGGTTTGTGCAATTACTACACCTTCTTTTGCTTCGCGATCGCTGCGTTTAGCAGCCACTTTCTGGCCCTGCTTGCGCAACCAGTCGATAGCAGCTTCAAAATCGCCATTGGTTTCTGTTAACGCTTTACGGCAGTCCATCATTCCTGCCCCGGTCATCTGGCGCAGTTTATTGATATCCTGCGCGCTTATTGTTACTGTTGACATACTATCTATTGATTTGAAAATTTCACAAATTGAAACCTTTTTCATTTCATTCAATACCCACAGCCCTGTCTGCCTTATCCAGCTGCCTGAATTAAACACCTACTCCGATACCCGAAGGACTATGAACTATGAACTAAAGACTAAGAACCATCTTCTATCTTCCACCACCTGGCCTGCGTGGGCCCCCTGCACCGGGTCCGCCTACGCGACGTTTACCGGGTCCACCTGCACCGCCGGGTCCACCAGGACCACGACCGCCGCCTCTGCCACCACGACCGCTTTCAGCGTCTGCTTCAGCCTGCAAACGGGCTGCTTTTCTTTCTTTTTCATCATCATTCACATCATCACCGTCTTCGTCTTTGGCTGCCTGGCGCTCACTCAATCCTTCTGCAATAGCCGCAACAATATAGTTAACGATAATAGCAATTGATTTGGTAGCATCGTCATTCGCAGGAATAGCGTAATCAACTTTATTAGGATCACAATTGGTATCTACCATACCAAAAGTAAGAATGCCCAGGCGTTTTGCTTCTGCCAGTGCAATGTGCTCGTGGCCGATATCTATCAGGAAAAGTGCAGCGGGCACACGGCCCAGCTGGGCAATACCACCCAGCACTTTCTCCATTTTCTCCTTATCGCGTGTAAGGGTAAGACGCTCTTTTTTAGTGATGCTTTCCAGCGTACCATCGGTCAGCATTTTTTCAATGCTCTGCATTTTCTTTACACTCTTGCGAACCGTATTGAAATTGGTAAGCATACCACCCAGCCAGCGTTCAGTAACGTAAGGCATGTTGATTTTTTTAGCGCACTCAGTAACAATTTCTTTGGCCTGTTTCTTTGTGCCCACAAACATGATCTTCTTACCGCTGCGTGCAATCTGCTTTAAGATACCAGCTGTTTCCTGCAGGCCTTCGGTAGTTTTGTTAAGGTCAATAATGTGTATACCTTTTTTTTCAGCAAAGATGTAAGGCAACATCTTGGGATTCCACTTCTTACGCAGGTGACCAAAATGCACACCAGCGTCTAATAATTGCTGTTGTAATGAAGTGTTATTTTCCATTTTTATTGTTTTGCTTTTAGCTACCAGCAGTGAGCCGTTAGCTGTTTATTAAATGTTATTTGTGTAGCAAATGGCTCATAGCTAACAGCTAAAAGCTCATAGCTGTATTCATTAACGTTTGCTGAACTGGTAGCTTCTGCGGGCTTTTTTCTTACCTGGTTTCTTACGCTCTACCACCCTTGGATCGCGGTGCAGTAAACCTGCAGCTTTCAACTGGGGACGGAATTCAGGGTTTACTTCCAGCAAAGCGCGGGCAATACCCAGCTTGGCGGCTTCGGCCTGGCCTTTAACACCGCCACCGGTTGCATTGATAACTATATCAAACTTATCGGAAGCCTCAATTGTTTTTAACGGCAGTTCTACCTGGTTCTGCAGGTATACCAGCGGAAAATAAACTTTATAATCCTTATCGTTAACAGTCACCTTGCCTTCTCCCTTTGTAATAAATACACGGGTAACGGCGGCTTTACGGCGACCAACGGCATTTTTTTGCTTTTCCATTTATAATTTAATTTGGAATGTTTAATTAGAATTTCAGTTCTTTTGGTTGCTGTGCAGTGTGCGGATGTTTTGGATCTGCATACACAAACAGTTTCTTATACATCTGGCGGCCAAGACGATTTTTAGGCAACATACCTTTAATTGCCCTTTCCAATACTACTTCGGGACGACGCTTTAACAAATCGCCTGCTCTTTCTTCTCTTAAACCACCGGGGTAACCGCTAAAATTCTGGTACATTTTCTGGTCATCTTTCTTACCCGTAAATACCACTTTGTCGGCATTGACAATTACCACAAAATCGCCGCAGTCTACATGCGGGGTAAAATAGGCTTTGTTCTTGCCACGCAGTACGGCGGCAATTCTTGCGCTCATGCGTCCTACGGTTTGATTAGTACCGTCTACAACATACCAGTCACGTTGTACGGTAGCCGCATTTGCATGTTTGGTTGTGAAATGTAATTTGCTCATTTGTTTTCTGTTTTTTGTGAAGGCCCCCGCTATCCCGGCAGCCATAATTTTTAGGACTGCGAAGGTAAGGGCTGGCAATAAGACAACCCAAGAAAAAGCAGGGTATTTTAACATAGCACCTTTGCAATTAATTGATTTTCAATAAAAATTTTGACGGGTTAAATAAATGGCTGCCTTCGGCATATTGATGGAACGCAGATTTTCAGGATTTTTAAGATTTAAAGTGATAAAAATCATCCGCGGCAGGGTCAGTGCAGTAAAGCATAGAACATCAGCAAAGGGCCGCTGAATAGCGCCATACAAATCATAACCAATAATGAGAATCCTGAAAATCTGCGTTCCATTTATATAGTCCTGCTGTAGCTGCCTCCGGCAGCGATGGAACGCGGATTTTTATTATTTTTAAGATGAAGGGGTAGGCGAAAAGCTGGGTTTGCCGCTTGTTCCGGTGCTCAGGGTGGATACAGCATATACTGCTTAGAAGGGGATCCGCGTTTTGCTTTACAATTCAGATCTCTAAATTTCAAAGACGACCCACCCTTCATTTTCACCTTAATCATGGTCAATCGTAAAAATCCTGACAATCTGCGTTCCATTAATGTAAGCGAAGCGCTTTATATTAGCAGCTCAACACTATATTATATGTCTGTACACCAACTGGGCCGGTCTGTTTTTGGCAATCCCGCCAATGCCGGTAATACCATGCCCCTGGAAGAAGCGCATACTTTATTAAACGAATGGGTGCCCAATGAGCGCCTGCGCCTGCATATGAAACAGGTAGCGGCCGTAATGAAGGCCTGGGCCATTGAAAAAGAAAATGCGGATGATGCAACAGCGCTGAAATGGGAACTGGCTGGCTTGCTGCACGATGCCGACTGGGAAAAACACCCTGATGGCCATTGCCGCATCATCATAGAAAAACTGGAGGAAATGAATATCGACCCGGACATTATTCATTGCATTGCCTCACACGGGCCAAAGTATTTTGGCGTGGAGCCGGTAAACAGCATGGACAAAATGATCTATGCTTTCGATGAACTATCCGGTTTTGTACATGCGGCTGCGCTGATACGTCCCACCCGGTATGAAGGAATGGATACAGCCAGCGTGAAGAAAAAATTGAAAAACCTGTCTTTCGCTGCCCAGGTAAACCGCGATGATATTACCGATGCGCTTTCCAGGATTGATGTCTCGCTGGAAGAACTGATTGATTTTGTGATTGAGCACCAGAAGAACGTTGGCTAGCCAGGGCAATTAAAAAATTAAAAAGTCAAAAGTCAAAAAAGCTTTTGCCATGCCGTCAACCACGCTGTAGTTTTGATTTTTTACTTTTAAATTTTGAGTTTATAGTATGACCCGAAAAGAACGCTACCAGTTTATAGTCGACTATTTTCAGCAGCATACCCCCGACGCGGAGACCGAGCTCCTCTACGACAGCCCTTTTCAGTTGCTGGTGGCCGTTATTCTATCTGCCCAGTGTACAGATAAAAGGGTGAACATTACAACACCGGCCATTTTTGAAAGATACCCCGATGCAGATAGCCTTTCCAAAGCCAGTTTTGAGGAATTGTTCCCGCTGATCAAAAGCATCTCTTACCCCAACAATAAAACCAAACACCTGATTGGCATGGCCGGTATGCTGGTAAATGATTTTAAGGGGGAGGTACCCATGACTGTAGATGAACTGATTAAACTGCCCGGGGTTGGCAGAAAAACAGCCAATGTAATTACCTCTGTGGTAGACGCGCAACCCAATATGGCGGTAGACACCCATGTATTCAGGGTATCGGCAAGAATTGGTTTAACGGTAAATGCCAAAACGCCACTCGCAGCAGAAAAACAACTGATACAGTTCATTCCAAAAGAACTGGTACATATAGCCCATCACTGGCTTATTCTTCATGGCCGTTACACCTGCGTGGCACGCAGTCCAAAATGTGCGCAATGTGGTTTACAGCCCGCCTGCAAATATTTCAGGAAAAACAATTTGCCGCGGAACATTATTACAACTATCAATAAGTAGGATTTGCGGTCTGACCTTCGGTACCGGCCGGAAATCCCGGTACCAACCGGTTATTCCCTCACCCAAAAAATGTTTTTTTCTGTTTTTACCACGAGGTTAAAACCATGGTTCCACTGCACTGACGCTGGTGCATAAAACCTAATTTGTTGCATTAAACCTTATTTATGAAATGCGCTTATTACAGCTGCCTGGTCATTGGCCAGTTACTGGGCTATGCATTGCACAGCCAGTATTATTTTACGGCCCGGCACCAGCCCGAACCCGAATTAATGTGGGAAGCGGGTGTCTCCGCCGGCACTATGAATTGCCTGACCGACCTGGGCGGCAACAACGGTACCGGCAAAAAATTTATAAAAGATATCAACTGGAACCAGGGGCAGTTTTGTGGCAGTATGTTTGCCAGCGCCACCTGGCAATCATTGTATGGCATCAGGTTAGCGGCCACCGCTGGACAAGCCACCGGTACCGATGATGTATTGAAATCACGTTCAGGACTTGCCCATAACCGTTATCTGCGTCACCTGCATTTCAAAACCAGCATCATTGAACTGGTGCTGATGGGCGAAATTCATTTGCTTACCCTTTTGCGCAAAAACCAGGATCTGCCGCTGCTTTCGCCCTACCTGCTGGCCGGCGCAGGCTTTTTCAGTTATACGCCCAAAGCGCAGTTTAACAACCAGTGGGTAGCACTGCGTACCCTGCATACAGAGGGGCAGGGTTTTACAGAATACCCTGACCGAAACGCCTATCGCCAATTAAGCTGGTGTGTTCCCCTTGGTGCCGGCATCAAATACGATGCGGGACGCCTGCTGAATTTTCGCCTGGAATTAGTCTACCGGATTACCGGCACAGACTACCTTGATGATGTAAGCAAGCGATACATCGACCCTTCGCTGTTCAGCAAATACCTGCCGGCCAATGAAGCCGCCATGGCGGCAACACTTGCCGACCGCAGTGCAGAACTTTCTGGCGGCAGCCGCAACAACAAAAATGATATCCGCGGCAACCCTGCCAATAAGGATGTCTATTTCAGCCTGCATATTGGCGCCAGCATTGCATTGGGGCGTATACCGCGCAAATAGTTTTGCAGGCAGTTGTCTTCCTGTTGCAAATACGGTTAATTTTGGCGCACAACTTTTGCGCATGAGTGATTACTTTAGCCTCACTGATTTTTTATCGCCCGTTAACCTTGCCGAACTCTCTGATGACCAATTGTACCACGACGGACAGATTGGCAAGGCCATCACTGTGTTTGAAAATGAGTTTCCTGAAATTACAGATGCAGACATTGTACTTGTAGGCAGCAACGAACTGAGGGGCAGCGGCAGAAATAACTATGCACAAAACGGATCCGCGGCCGATGCAGTAAGACGGCAGCTTTATCAACTCTACTACTGGCATACCGATATGAAACTGGCCGATATCGGCAATATAAAAGCAGGCGCCACGCTGCAGGACAGCTATGCGGCCATAAAAACTGTACTGAAAGAATTACTGGACCTGAAAAAGACCATCATTTTTATTGGCGGTTCGCACGATCTTACACTGCCGCAATACGAAGCCTACAGCAATGGTAAACAGATTATTGAAGTAAGCTGTGTAGATGCACTTATTGATCTCAATATCAATTCCACTAAAAGAAGCGATAATTTTTTAATGGAGCTGCTGACCAGCGAACCCAATTTCATACGCCATTATAACCATATTGGCTTCCAGAGTTTTTACGTGCATCCCAGTATGCTGGAGACCATGGATAAACTGCGGTTCGACTGCTACCGGGTAGGTACTGCAAAAGAAAACATGGACGAAATGGAACCGGTGATACGCAACTGCCAGCTGCTGAGTTTCGATATCTCTGCTATAGCGAATGCCTATGCGCCCGCAAACGGTGTTTCGCCCAACGGCTTCAACGGTGAAGAAAGCTGTATGCTGATGCGTTATGCCGGCCTCAGTCCCAACACCACCAGCATCGGTATATACGGGTACGACCCCGCCAAAGACAGAGAAGAACTAACGGCTAAACAGATCAGCCATATGATTTGGTACCTGCTGGATGGCCGCAGCCGTGGCCGGCGCGAAGCGAAGCTGGAAGAAAAAGAATCTTTTAACGAATTTCATATGGCATTTGCGGAAGTGCAAACCGTATTCCTGCAAAGCAAAAAAACAGGCCGCTGGTGGATGCAATTGCC
>JANPGT010000741.1:0-4835 GCA_031424135.1 Chitinophagaceae bacterium | reverse complement strand
ATTAGCCATGGCTGCCAGTGGTATGCTGGCCAGTTCCAACGCCAGGTAAAACATCAGCAGGTTTCCTGCAGAGATCATAAAGAACATACCCAGCAGGGTTGATAACAGCAACACATAAAACTCTATCAGGTATTTATGTGTCTTTAGCCAATCGTAGCCCTGCAATGATATCATCAGTGTACCCAGGTTCAGTATGTTTTTCTCCGCAATAGCCAAAGGGCCGGTATGAAACATCTCATTAAACAACATGCCCTGCTGCTGAAAGAAAAAGCCCGCAATGAAATTCACCAGCAGCAGGCCGTTTACCAGGTTCAGCAAGGCGGCTGCTGACCATTCTTTTGATCCCACTTTAATAAAAAGCAGGATAAATATGACAAGCGATAGCGCCAGTTCCTGTTTTGCCAATAAAAAAAATTCATGCATCATAACCCTGGGTTCATTTTATGGTAACAGCCTTTCCCACCTGTTGTATAATTATTTCGGCGCCTGGGCTAACCAGCCGGTGTAACCAGAAAGGAGCTACACCTATGGCTACAATACCTATCAGCAATACTACCGCGGCCATTTTTTCATTCCACCGGGCATCGCTGAGATAGTGGTAATGGTCGTCCGTTACCGGCCCCATTACGGATTGCCCTACCGCACGCAGAATGTAGACCGCCGTTACCACAATAGAGGCACATGCCAGTATGGTGGCCAGCCGGTAAAGCGTATCGGGGTGCTGCCAGGCCCCCATAAAAACGGTCATTTCTGCTACAAAACCACTGAGCCCCGGCAATCCAAGCGAACAAAGACCAGCCAGCACAAAGACCGTGGAAATAAAGGGCATTATCTTCAGCAACCCACCCAGTTTATCTACCATTCTTGTGTGGGTACGGCTGTACAGCATGCCAATAGCAGCAAAAAAAAGCGCTGTCATAAGACCGTGAGACACCATCTGCATTACGGCACCGGTAACAGATGTTTTAGTGAGCATGCCAATACCCAGCAGTACAAAACCGCAATGGCTTACTGAGGAATAGGCGTTGATATATTTCAGGTCCTTCTGCATCATGGTAGCAAAAGCGCCATAAATAATAGCGATGGTCGCCAGCAAAATAATATAGGGGGCATATACCTGTGCAGCATCGGGTAACAAATAAGTAGCTACACGAAGACAGCCATAGCCGCCCAGTTTCATGGAAATGCCCGCCAGGAACATGGAAGCAGCGGTGGGTGCAGAAGAATGCCCGTCTGGCACCCAGGTATGAAAAGGGAACAACGCGGTAAATATGCCAAAGCCCACAAACACAAAGGGGAAAAATAACAACTGTGCCTGCAACGGAATATTCATTTTAGCTATCTGCAGCAGATCGAAACTATGTGGGCCTGCCGCATTACCGGTATTAAAATACAGGCCTGCCAGCCCGGTAAACACCAGGGCAGAACCGGCCATCAGCATTAGGGCCAGCTTCATGGCGCTGTATTCTTTTCTGCCGCTGCCCCAGATGCCTATCAGTAAATACTTGGGTATCACTGCCAGTTCCAGGAAAAAGAAGAGCATGAAAAGATCCAGCGAAACAAAAAAACCATAAGCACCGGCACTCAGGAAGATCAATAGAAAGAAAAATTCCTTAGACATGGTGGCTGTATCCCAGGAGACCAGCACCCCTGCCAGCACCACAAAAGCGGTCAGCAGTATCATGGCCACGGCAATACCATCTGCGCCAATATGATAATGAATATTAAAGGAAGCCAGCCAGGTGATATCTGTCTGGAACAGCATGTCTGCGGTATTACCTGCTGCGCGTTCCTTCCAATAGACAATCAGCAGAAACAAAGAGAGCAGGAACTGTGCTGCAGCACCTATGAAAGCCACCATGCGCACCTGTTTAAGTCCGCGGCTGAAAGCAACGCCCAGCGCGGTAATTACAGGAAGTAATATGAGTAAGGACAAATTCATTATAAAATATTAAGCATGTTCATTTTTCATCCTGCTACGGTTAAGGGCAGTGGCAAGCCCAGCCCCAACAGGCCCGTAAACTATTTCCATAAATAAATTACCATCACTGCAAGCCCTGCAATACCCGCAAAAAAATACAATGTATAATGCTGCACCTTACCCGACTGCAGTCCTTTTATAAGAACAGCCGTTTTTGCAGCAGCATTTGCCATTCCGTTCATTAGTCCATCCACTATATTTTTGTCTATCCAGGCTGCAGGCCGCCCTATGCAATTGAAAATGATCTTCTTCGTAATAAAAATATACATCTCATCTATATAAAATTTCTCATACGCTGCACTGTAAAGTCTGCCAAGTGATGCAGCTATTTTTGCAGGACGGTCATTTTTCTTTTTGTACAACAAGGCTGCCATTAAGATAGCCGTTACTGCCAATGCCACCGGAGCTATAGAGAAAAGGATATCAATATGTGCCACCAGCGGGGCACCATCTGACGTAATGTATTTTGAAAAAGGCAGCAGTCCCGCCAGTACGCTCATAGTGGCCAGCAGCATTAACGGTCCCTTCATAGTAAAACTTCCTTCGCCATGTCCATCATGCAGTTGTGCTTCTTTGTTCCAGAAAATAGAGAAATACAAACGGAACATATAAAAAGCAGTTAGTCCGGATGTAAACAAGGCAGCTGCATAGATCAGTTTATTGGAATGAAAAGCTGCCGTAAGTATTTCTTCTTTGCTGAAAAAACCAGCAAAAGGCGGTATACCCGCAATGGCAAGGCAGGCAATGGCAAAACAGCCATGGGTAACCGGCATAAATTTCCTGAGCCCGCCCATGTCCTTCATTTCGTTACTATGCACCATATGGATAATAGCACCGGCCCCCAGGAATAACAGTGATTTAAAAAAAGCGTGCGTAAACAGATGAAACATGGCGGCCATATAACCAAGCCCACCCTCTCCCCCGTATGTTGAAACGCCCAGTGCAAACATCATATAGCCAATCTGCGACATAGTAGAATATGCCAGCACTCTTTTGATATCGGTTTGGGTACAGGCAATTACCGCTGCAATCAAAGCACTCAGTATGCCAACATATGCCACCACATGCAATGCAGCGCCATTCACAGCAAAAACCGGGAAGAGCCTTGCCACCAGGTAAACACCCGCTACCACCATGGTAGCAGCATGTATCAGTGCCGATACGGGGGTTGGACCTTCCATGGCATCGGGCAGCCAGATATGCAGGGGGAACATGGCCGACTTACCTGCACCACCGGCAAACACCAGCACCAGCCCCCAGGTAAGCGCCGAAACGCCCATAAAGGAAGCACTGGTAATGATCAGCGACCAGGAAGATTGCGTATTGGTTAATCTTTCAATCAATATTCCAAAGTCCAGCGTCTCTGCATTAAAAGCCAGTATCAATATTCCAATCAAAAAACCAAGGTCTGCAAAGCGGGTAACAATAAACGCTTTTTTAGCGGCGGCCACGGCCGACGGTTTCTCAAAATAGAAACCAATAAGCAGGTAAGAAGACACACCCACCAGCTCCCAGAAAATATAGAGCTGAAAAATATTGGAAGAAAGTACAAGCCCCAGCATGGAAAAAGTAAACAGCGATAAGTAAGCATAATAGGCCGCCAGGCGTCCCTCCCCCTTCATATAGCCCAGGCTGAATACATGCACCATTAAGGAGATAAACGTAACCACCACAATCATCATCACCGATACAGGATCAAGCAGCAACCCCATATCAATAGAAACATTGGGAGAAAACTGCAGCCAGGTATATTTAAAAGCAACAATATGCTGGTAAACTCCATTCAACTTTCCCGAAACAAAAAAATAATCGTAGCCAGCTACCATGGCCAGTATAGCCGCTGCCAATAAAGCCAGTGTGCCGGTAAGGCCAGCGGCGGCATTCAGGTATTTTCTGCCAAATAAGCCCAGCACCAGGAAACTGGCCAGTGGCAGCAATGGTATAAGCAGCAGGTAGAAATGGTTGGGCATAGTATCGTTGATTAAAACTTCATTTCACCGGCGTCTTCAGCGTCTATGGAATGATGGCTTCTGTATAGATTAATAATAATAGCAATGGCTACCGCTGCTTCCGCAGCCGCAATGGCAATAATAAACAGTGTAAAAAATACCCCCGCCAGTTTTTCAGGATAGAGGTATTTATTAAACGCCACGAAATTGATATTGACACTGTTCAGGATCAGCTCTATTGACATCAGCATGGTAATCATGTTCCGGCGCGTAAACAACCCGTACATGCCAGTGAAAAACAAGGCAGTGCTGACGAATAAAATATGTGTTAAAGGAACGCCAATCATATAGTACGTAGTATTGAGTATATAGTATTCAGACCCGTCCGTCCGTGTTGTCAGCACGGTTCACTGTTCATTATTCTCTTTATTCTTCGGCTCTTTCATTGCAATTACGATACAACCTATCATGGCTGCCAGTAACAGCATACTCACCACTTCAAAAGGCAATACATAGCCATGTTCCGTGGTACTCAGCATTTGTATACCGATGTCTGCCACTTCTACATTAAAAACCTTGCCGCTACCGGCAACAAACCCATGATTATTAATCAGCAGAAAAGTAAATAGCAGCCCAAAAACAGCTGCGAATATTGCATAGACTGATCTGCCGCGCACCGGCCGGGGCATTTCTTTGCCGGATTGCTGGGTTAGGAATATGGAAAAAATAATCAGTACTACAATACCCCCCACGTATACAATGATCTGCACCGCTGCAATAAACGCTACCTCCATCCAGAAATACAGACCAGCAATACCCATCAGAGAAAACAATAACCAGATGGCGGAACGGAATATTTTGGCACTGGTGACAGACAGCACCGCCGTAGCCAGGATAAATGCCGC
>JANPGT010000740.1:0-8062 GCA_031424135.1 Chitinophagaceae bacterium | reverse complement strand
GTATGTGGTGTAGACCTTATCAACACAGATAAGATACAGGTGCTGAAACGTTACTTCAACAGGGAGCCAAACGTCTTTTAGCGGCACTATTCAAATCACTACACTACCGGTAAGCAAAAACAGGTTACTTATGTACCGCGTTCCAAAAAACTGGCCGTTGCACAAAGAAAAATCATCACCTTATACAACATTACAAATTAGTGATGAAGGGCAAACGAGCATTGGTGTATTGTGGTTTCTGCAAATGCTGTTTTAAATTCCGGAAAGACTCATAAGGCCCTTTTGCAGCAAAAAGATTGATGAGCCAGGCAGGCACATTGCCACCCGGGTCTACCTGCAGCGTGTACTCTACCCTGCTGTGATTTTTATCCACCGGTGTAATTATCCACTGCCCGTCTGACCTTGCCACCCTTACTACATCTTTTTTCTGGGGAACGAAGTCGGGCACAGTAGGGCCGTTTACCGTCACTGTCCTGGTACGGGCGTCCTGGGAAACTATTAAGTGTGCAATAAAATCGCGGTTGTTTACCGGCCAGGGCACATTCACTTCAGAATAATAATACAATTCTGACGGCGACACCTGTTTCAGCAAACTGGAAGATTTGGTGCTGTATAACCATTGGGCGCCGGTGTTTACGTCCAATATTACAGCCACCAGCTGGCTAAGTGTTGCAGGTAAAGTGCAAAGCACTCTTACTGCCTTGAATTTAGAAGACGAATATAATTTGGTAAATACCGCGATACCTTCCCTGTCTGATTTTAATTCCCAGTCTTTTTGGCCAAAGCTGCCCTTAAAAGCCAATGCCGCCAAACCCACTAATGCCCATTTTTTTAAATGCATACTGCTAAAGCTGATTTATAGTCACTATAACAAAATAACAAAAAACGTTGTTAATAGTTTGCCAATGAAGCAAGATACCGGGAGGCCAGGTCTTATTTACCGGCAAAATTTTAATCAACCCCGCTGGCGGCGCAGCAACGCAAATAGTCTCATCCGTTTACTGCCTATTCAGCACGTTCTGGGGCCATAATTTTGGAAAAAAAAAATTCGCGCTACCAGAAATAAACAATGTCCATGCAGGTAACCGTTTCCGTTTTGCCACTGATCGCCAAAAAACATTCTCTCATCGAATAAATAGCGTTGTTCATCGAATGATACTTTGAAGGCAGCCGCCAGGCTGTATTTTCGTCTCCGGTTTTTCATAGGATATTGGATTTTAAACGGGGCAGCATTTCTATGCAGCCCTTTTTTCTGCCCCTCGACAGGCACCGCTATTTTAACCGCAAAACGCCCAGAACCCATATGCCTGCAACCATTTAGAAGAAGGCACCAACAATGCTGTTGCAGCCTGCCACCTATGCAGACCTTATAGTCAATACCACCCCTCTTTTTAGTTGAACAGAAAAAACAGCAAACAGGTGTACTGCAAAGAATGGAACTCTCTTACAAGGGAAAAGCGTTCTTCTTGGCATGATATTTAAATAACATTCTGATGCTATTGAATTTTCGCTGGCTGATCATTAAAAACTTTGCAACATTTCAATGCACCTTTTCATTATTGTTAGCTTTTAAAAAAATTACCATTGCAACCATTACCCCTTAGTGTACAGCGTTCTATTGAGCTGATGGGCCTTTTCTGCCTGGGCAGCATTGTTTATATGGGGGCAGGTATTCTTACCCCCCTGCTTACGGCTTTTTTTATTGCCATTGTGCTGCTGCCGCTCAACCGTTTCCTGAAAAAGAAAAAAATTCCGGAAGTATTGGCTATCAGTTGTTCCATCCTGCTTTTACTGCTGCTGCTGGTAGGTATTGGGTGGTTTTTTTCAGCGCAAATAGCCATTTTAGCGGATGATTTTCCCCAGATAAAACAAAATGTGACCCGGCACCTGCAAACCCTTAGTAACTGGATAAATGAAAAAATGCATGTATCATCTGCGCGGCAGCTTAAAATGCTATCCGATAAAAGCGCCAACATGATGGATGTTGCCGGAAATATAGTGGGCGGTGCAGCAGGTTCACTTACCTCAGTCTTTGTATTCCTGGGCCTGCTGCCCATTTATATTTTTCTGATTTTGTATTACAAGAATTTGCTGATGCGTTTTGTGTTTTTATGGTTTCCCGAAAACAGTCATGAAAAACTCAAAGACGTTGTTCATGAAACGGAATACATCATAAAAAGCTACCTGCTGGGTCTGCTGATACAAATCACCTATATTACTGTGTTACTGGGCGCCATACTGCTGCTTTTCGGCATACCGCATGCCCTGCTGATTGGAGTTATTTTTGCCATCCTGAACCTTATTCCCTATGTAGGAGCACTTATCGGAAATATTATTGGCATACTGTTAACCCTTAGCTCTTCTGAAACCATAACACCCATTTTAATAGTGCTGGGCACTATTGCGTTTGTGCAGTTTCTTGACAATAATATACTGATGCCGCGCATTGTTGGTTCCAAAGTTAAAATCAATGCGCTGGCTACTATTGTGGGCGTTATTGTGGGTGGCGCCATAGCCGGCGTTTCCGGTATGTTTTTATCGCTGCCAGTGATTGCCGTAATGAAAATCATCTTTGACCGTACGGATAATTTCCGGCAATGGGGTGTTTTGTTGGGCGATGAGCGGCCCAAGGTAAGCCCTATTCAGTTTGCCATTTTTAGAAAAATCAGTAAGAAAGTAAAAAAACAATTGTAGAGAAGCTCTTGTATCAAAACTGATAATAGAGTTTGTTCAAAAGAAAGCACCCGGTCAGATGCATCAGCAATCAAACATAACCAGCACTCCATTGGAAACAGCAGGAACATTATGAAAAGATTTCAGCGGCAGTGTCTTCGCCGTCAGCTTTGGGGGAGAGCACCTGGCCATTTGGAGACAGTAATTATCGCAACCTGGCTTAAAAAACAACTGACTGACATACACTATGGCTGTACTGCCTTCATTGTTACAGCTGCTGCAGCAGCTGTAACAATGAAGGCAGTACAAAAGGCTTCTTCACCGCTGCATTGGCACCGTAGTCGCCATAGAATTGCAGCGCTTCGTGATTGGCAGAGATCAACAGCACGGGAATATGACTGTACTCAGCCTGTGTTTTTATCTTCCGGCACATTTCCCGGCCATCTTCACTGCCCACATTTATATCCAGCAAAACAACATCTGGTTTAAACGAATAGAAAATATCCAATCCTTCCTCACAGGACGTAGTAACCCTGACGTCATATCCATTTCTTTTCAGAAAAGTCTTCATCATTACCAGTAAATCAGTGTCATCGTCCACTACCAATACTTTTTTCATTTAGGCCGGGGTTAGAGGTGGTAATTAATTGCACAGCGGTTTTCAAGAACTTATTTTTCACAAATATTACCGTCAATCAATGTACCAACATTTACCGGGTCAGCAATACCAACGTTTGTTTAGCTGCCTGAGCTGCCTGTAATACTATTATTTCTACATTGCCAGCAAGGCTTCACCACCATGGGAATTCCTTAAAAAAATTGTAGAAAAGATTCCCCAACATATTTTTAAAATAAATTTGCCCGTTTCGCATATTTGGCAGACAATTGCTGTTGCCCGCTACCGGCTTAATTTTTACCGGCCATTTCAAACAGGCAGCCATTGAGCACTATGAACAAGAGGATAATTATTTATGATGACGATAAAGATATTTTACTGGTAACAGCCACCATACTGGAGATGAAGGGCTATGTAGTGCAGGGAAAAGAAGACTGCAGAACGGTGGCTGAAGATCTTTCCGGCTTTCAACCCAACGTAATTCTAATGGATAACTGGTTGCCGGATATTGGCGGGGTAAAAGCCATCCAGTATATTAAAGGCCACGAATTATTTAAAGATATACCAGTTATTTTCTTCAGCGCCAACAGTAATGTAGAAGAACTGGCGCGGGAAGCCGGTGCAGATTATATGTTGAAAAAGCCTTTTGAAATTGCAGGGCTGCAGCAGCTGATAGAAAAAGCCCTGAGCGGCACTACTGCCAAAATCAATTGCTGACCGCAGTTGCTACAACTGGTTCAGCAGGCCGGCTATCTGTGCTGCCGGCAGTATATTATCAATAGCAGATAAAAGAATGGCCTGTCCGGGCATAAACCCTACCAATGCGTCTTCCGGGTCCTGGACAATATTCCTTCCACCATATTGCTTTATAACGGCCATGGCCTGCGCACCATCTGCGTTGGCACCTGAGAGCAATATAGCGGTAAGTCCGCTGCCATAGGCGGCGGCGGCACTGGTAAATGTTACCTCTATACTTGGGCGTGAGTAATGCACTTTTTCTGATGCATCCAGCGAAACAGAGCCATCTGCTTCCACCAGCAGGTGGTAATCCGGCGGGGCGATATAGATCCAGCCGGGCAGCAGCGGCTCTTTTTCATCTGCTTCTTTTACCTGCAGGTGGGTTTTGCCGGCCAGTAATTCTGTAAGTCCGTTATCTGCATTGCTGCTGCGATGCAATACCATTACAACAGGAATACTAAAACCTGGCTTTAGCGACGGCAGTATGGTGAGCAGCGCATCCAGGCTGCCGGAAGAACCGCCGATAACAATAAGTTGGGGGGGCTGACTTACTTGTTTTTCCGCCATATTTTTTCCTTGTTTTCTACCTGTTTGTAATGAAGCGCAATAGAAGAAAAACGCAACGACTCCTTGCTGCCCAATGCCAGGAAACCCAGCGAATCCAGGCTCCTGTCGAACAGCTGCAATACCCTTGACTGCAGATCCCTTTCAAAATAGATTAACACGTTACGGCAAAGTATCAGCTGAAATTCATTAAAAGAAGCGTCTGCTGCAAGGTTGTGGCTGGAAAATATCATTCGTTCCGCCAGTGAAGGATCAAATTTTGCACTGTTGTAGTTGGCAGTATAATAACTGGAAAAATCTTTTTTTCCGCCGCAACGGATATAGTTCTCAGAATTCTGCTGCATGCTGGCTGCGGGAAAAATGCCGGACTTTGCCTTTTCCAGCACCGCCTGGTTAAGATCGGTAGCATACAAAATGGACTTATGCAGCAACCCCGCTTCTTTCAGCAGGATGGCCATGGAATAGACCTCTTCCCCGGTAGAGCAGCCTGCATGCCATATCCTGATAAAAGGGTAAGTAGCCAGCACCGGAAGAATATGCTCACGCAGTGTTTTATAGAATGGGGGGTCCCTGAACATCTCTGTTACATTGACTGTAATTTCTTCTACAAAACGGATAAAATAGGGCAGCTCTGCCCTGATTTTCTCTTTCATTTCTGTAAAAGACCCGTGCCTGCCCCTGGCATAAAACGAATCAATCCGGCGCCTGAGCGAAGCCCTGGAATAGCCGGTAAAATCGTACCCATACCAGGCCGCAATATCGTGGAGCAATTGTTCTATCGCTTCTGCTGCTATCATCCGGCATTTTTTAGCTGTTCCTGCACTACACTGAACAGGATGTCTGTATCCACTGGTTTGGCGATATAGGCATCAGCTCCGGCTGCAAGGCATTTTTCCCTGTCTCCCGCCATTGCCTGCGCAGTGACGGCTATCAGCCGCACATGGTTCAGGGCAGGTATACCATGCACCCTCTTTATCAGTTCATACCCATCCATACCGGGCATCATCATGTCTACCAGCGCCAGTGCAATGTCCTGCTGCTGCTGCAGTATATCTACTGCCTGCAGCCCGCCCCGTGCAGTAACACAGGAAAAGCCACGCGATGCCAGCACCGCCTTCAGTGCAAAAATGTTGCGCTCATCATCGTCTACTACCAGAATCTTCTGTAATTGTTTGTTCATAGCTGTCAATAACCTTTTTCATATAACCATATCCGTAACAGGGACACCAGCTGATCCGTGTCTACCGGCTTTGAAATATAATCTGAAGCGCCCGCCGCAATGCATTTATCGCGGTCGCCGCTCATTGCCTTGGCCGTAATGGCAATAATAGGTGTGTTTTTATACTGCGGCATTCTACGGATACCCCTTATGCTGTCGTAGCCATCCATCTCGGGCATCATAATATCCATTAAAACAATGTCTACCGGATTGGATGCTATCAGCTGCAGGGCCTCCTTTCCGTCCATGGCCGGAATCACCGTCATCTGGTATTTTTCCAGCACCCTGGTCATAGAAAAAATATTGCGTACATCATCATCGGCCAGCAATACCCTGCGCCCCTTCAGCACATTTTCCTTCAGCACAGATTTTTCAAAATCCGGCAGCGCTTTTTTGTTCTGCTTTTCCTGCACCAGGTGCAGGAAAAGGGACACTTCGTCCAGTATGCGGCGGTAAGAATTGGCAGTTTTCAGCACAATGGCATCGGCATACTTTTTAATCCTGAATTCTTCCGGCTGCGACAGGCTTCTTCCCGTAAAAACAATCACCGGCAAATCTTCCAACCCTTCCTGTTCCCTGATTTTTTCCAGCAGCTGATCTGCATTTTTATCCGTCACGCTCATGTCTAGTATCACGCAATCCACTTCTTTGTTGTACAGCGAAGCAATACTTTCATCTACAGACTGGTTGATGGCGGTATGCACATCAAAAGTACCCAGGTAATAAGCCAGCGCTTTGGCATGCTTGTAATTTTCCTCAATGATCAACACCTTTTTTTCTTTCTTACTCAGCACAATCTCAAGCTTGTCAAAAATGGTATTGAGCTGTTCAAATGCTACCGGCTTGTTGATAAAATCCACTGCCCCTTTCAGCATACTTTCCCGCTTCACTTCGTAAGACGACATAGTATGCACCGGGATATGCCGGGTATGAACGCTGTTTTTCAGTGCTTCCATTACCTGCCATCCGTTTTTAACTGGCAATTGCAGATCCAGCAGAATACCCAGTGGATGATACTGTGCCGCCATCTCAATTCCCCTGTCTCCTCTTACAGCTACTACGCCCTTGTATCCTTTTTGTCTTGAATAATCCAGCAGGGCTGCAGCAAATTTTACATCGTCTTCAATAATCAGAATGACACGGTCGCCGGAATGAATATTGTCCCGGTCATCCGCAATCTCTTCCGGGATAACGGTTGTATTGAATTTATCCGCGGCACTATCCCCGATCGGGGCAGTTTCAACCGCTGCCATTTGCAATACCGGGGCCGGGTTTTCCTGCATAGCCAACAGCTCCTTTTTTACAGGGATACAGCAAACAAATTCACTGCCTTCTCCCGGTGTACTGCTGAGCGTAATTTCACCTCCCAACAGTTTTGCCAGTTGACGGCTGATGGAAAGCCCCAACCCTGTACCACCAAACTTCCTGCGTGTAGAGCCATCTTCCTGCTGAAACGCTTCAAAAATAATTTCCTGTTTTTCGGGGCTGATGCCTATGCCCGAATCCTTCACAATAAAACAGATAAAGCCTGGCCGGTCTACCGGGCAACTGACAGATAAACGTACGTACCCTGATGCCGTAAATTTAAGCGCGTTCGACAAAAGATTTTTCAATACCTGTTCCAGCCGCAGCCGGTCTGTTTCAATGCTATCAGGTACCTCTGCACCGGTATTTACCTGCCACTGCAGTTGCTGCTCGCGTGCGGCAGGTTCAAACAACGCCTTCAGACCATTGGTAATATCACTCACCTTTACCGGTAGTTGCTCTATGGTCATCTTACCCGCTTCTATCTTTGAGAGATCCAGAATTTCATCTATCAGCTGCAGCAGCCCGTTGCCCGAGCTCTGGATGACCTGCGCATACTGCACCTGATCGGGACTCAGGTTTTTTTCATTGTTCTCCGCCATCAACCGCGACAGCAGGAGGATGGAATTCAGCGGCGTGCGTAATTCGTGTGACATATTGGCCAGGAATTCTGACTTGTATCTGGTAGACAGCGCCAGGTCTTCGGCACGCTTTTCTATCTCTGCATTTTTGTGCAGTATCAGCAGGTTGCGCTGCTCCAATGCAGCCGATCTTTCTTCCAGCAGTGAATTGGTTTCAATCAGTTCTTCGGACTGCACTTTCAATTCTTCCTCAGAGGTCTGCAACTGCTGGGCCTGCATTTCCAGTTCGCTGTTGATCTGTTCCAGTTCTGATTGCTGGGACATCAGTTCTTCTGACTGCGCCTGTGTTTCTTCCAGCAGCTCCTG
>JANPGT010000739.1:0-2642 GCA_031424135.1 Chitinophagaceae bacterium | reverse complement strand
GTTGTGAAAGCCTGTGTCTATACCCGGAACATGCGCAGAAGAAGTAATAGTCCGGTGAGAACCATCTGTAAAATTATAGCCGTTCCAGTGCAGGCCAAAATAAAGATTTTCTGTTCCCGCGCCGCGGTGATATTCAAAAATATCAATTTCAGTTCCGAAAATAGAAGGATTAGGAACCTTATTCACAGTGCCAACACTGTGTTGCTGCAACCAAAAGGCTGCATGCGGGCCTGTCTGAGAATTCAGTTTTGCCCTAATCTCAAAATAACCATATTTCTGGTTAAGACTATGTTGCGTACTGATCATACTGGCTGAAAAAACTGTCTGCCCGTTTGCAGCTATGGTCTTTCTTGCATAAAGCTTAAGTGTTCCGTGAGATACCACCACATTAGATCGGAGCATTTCTCCAAAACCACGCGTAGAATTTTCTTCCAGGTAGTCCCAGATTTTGTTATCCAGGGAAGATCCATTGAATTCATCCCGGAATACAGGAAAATAATTTTTCCTGTCAAACTGTTTCCCAACAGTATTTTTTTCAGGTTGCAGATTCAACTTATTCACAGCTGCAGTTATCACTGCATGTTCCGGCACTGTTTTCCCATTAACCGGCAACACTTTAAGGGCAGCTGCTATCACTACCGCAAGACTGATAAAACCAATTCTTCGTACAGCATTCATAAAGAAGCTATTTTATCCGGGGATCCAGGTAAACAACTTAAGCACCTATTGTTTGCCTGATTTTTTTAGTCAATCTTTCCCATGGGCCCCTATTACCCACCGTATAAGGCTGCATATGCCAGGCCACGTCGTGGGTGGCCCCCCTTGTCTTTTTAAATACTATCGTTTTCCCAGAGAAATTGTGCACCATCTCCCAGCCATTGTCCGCCTTCATAAAATCAGTAAGAAGAGAAACAGATTTCATTGCTGCATCGTCAAGAATCATTAGCCCGCCCTCCTTCAACTTATCCGCGGTGTAAAACCAATCTATCACCGGCCAGGGAAAAGCATGTTTACCATCCAGCAGCACCAGGTCATACCCGTCAGCTTCGTTACGGGGTAGGAAATAGTCAGAAGATTGCTGCACAAATTTTACCCTGTCCATTGAGATAGCGTTATCCTCTGCATACCCGCCTATCAGGGTGATTTCTGGTAATGAAGGTGTAACTGCGGTATGATCTGCGCCGCAACAGCCAAAAACCAGGGTAGAGCACCCTGCACCGGTTTCAAGTGTCTTACTTTCCTCGCCGATACTGCCGGCAATAAAGGCAAGCACGTCTTCCCCAATACCATAACAGGTCAGCTCATTACTATTTAGCTGCGCTACCTGCTTACCCGGAAGCAGGCTTTCTGTAGCCTCAAAACTGCGCGAAATTTCTGTCTCTCCACGGTGAAACATGGGGCGGCTTTTAATGACCATCTGTAACTTATCCATACAATATGTTTTTAGAAATAGTATTTATAATGGCCTGCACCCTGCTGCAAAATATTGCCTGTTCAGGCATCTGCCGGGTCAACAATCTGATGGTTATCAAAAAAAGATTTTCTAATCAGCGACCATCCTTCTGCAGGAATTTTTTTGCGATAACTGATAATATTATCCATGCCTCCAACAAATGGGAACAGCAATAAACTATAGCAAAACCCTGCCCAACGCCGCTGTCTGAATGAACGAAGTATATGTATCTTGTGATACCGGGTGCGGTATTTTTTTATCCATTCTTTTTTGCCCGGCGCCTCGCTGCGCCTCAACGTTTTAATCCTTCGTTTACAGGCCTGCTCAATGATCATATAATGTTCTATGGCCGCCCTGGCTGTATTGGCAAGGTTTGAGATGCTTCCCTTGTGAATACGGTAGAAATACAAAGGCCTGTCAATAAAATAAACATCGCCCTGTTCTTCTAGCAGGTAATACAATTCCTGGTCGCTTGCCTTGTTATAATCTGCTATAGGCGTAAGCCCTGGAGAACTGTCTAAACAAGCTTTTTTAAAAGTTACAAAATGATGGATACTACCGTCATTGACCAGCAGGTAGGGTGTGGAGGGAGGAAGCTGTTTAGGATATTCGGCCAGCCGTATAATTTCCAGCTTTTCATTGCAGATATAATGGGAAGAATGAACAATACTGCAGTATGGCCGCTGAAGGTGCGCGTCTACCATTACCTGCAGAGCATCGGGATGAAGCGTATCATCCGGATCAAGGTAACCGGCCAGTATACCGCTCGCAAGTGCAATACATTTGGCCTTTGTAAAAGCTGTTCCCCTGTTTTGTCCGTTCCGGTGAACCCTTATCCTTGGATCATTCCCATAAGGCATTATTACCTTTTCAAAATCATCTACTGATCCATCATCTATAATAATAAGTTCCCAGTTTGAATAAGTTTGTTCATACACGCTCTTTATGGAAGCATCCAGATAACGTGCATTATTATAATGGGCCATCAGCAGGGAAAAAAGCATAAAATGATAATAATTTGATTCAACCGGCATGCTGTTTTAATGCCTACATTTATTTTGGGTTGCAACAGCACAGTATAAAATTACCCAATAAAACGGCAGGCTTTCTTCATAACAATTATTTAACCCAAATATCATGCAGCCAAAACTGGTGTATTGTATTATTGTTACGTATAATGGGATGCCAT
>JANPGT010000738.1:0-10146 GCA_031424135.1 Chitinophagaceae bacterium | reverse complement strand
ATGGCAAAATGCACCATGCCCACCATTCCGGCGTCAATTGTCTTACTGCAGGTTGAAAAGGGATGGCAGCGGAAGTGTCTTTTATAGGCATCAGGTAGGCGCCGCCGATACCAACCTCCTGCATGGCTTCAAGGTCGGCCGTAATACCTGCTTCGGAAACTGCGCCCTGCATCCAGTACCAGAACACCCATGGCCTGGCGGCGGCGGGTGGATTTTTGAAATGTTGTTCCAGTTTAGTCCTTGCATCATTTTGCCCGCAGAGCGGCAGGGCTGGCAAAAAGCCTGCACAAAAAATGGCATATCGCACAATCAGTACCCGTGTATTCATATGGTGTTAACCGGCAATTAATTTCCTGCAAACGGCAATTTACTCACTCCTTTGTCAACAGACGTGGCCACTGCTATACCCCGCTGATCTTTTTTATTGACGGCGCAGTAAAAATGATAGACCACTCCCCTGTACTTCAGCACAAAACTCTTGTGCGCATACTTGTCATCATAAGGGGTAGACGACTGAATGAGATCGGCCCCCTTCCAGTCTGTCCAGTGCAGCAGATCATAACTGCAGGCAAAACGGTTGAAAGCATCTTTCCTTCCCTCCCAGAAAGCGCCAAAATAAAACATTACCCAGAGATTGTCTATTTTCTGAATCACGGCGTCGCCGGTGATGCCTATTTTATGGTGCATTACCGGATCGGCCCCCAGCCTTTTCCAATGCTGCATATCGTTTGACACTGCCATGCCGATGCGCTCGAACCAGCGCCATTTGGGCGTATTATTACTGCTGTCTCCATTGGCATTATAATACATTACAAAGGGATAGCCCGTGGTCTTTTGTTTATCCCAGATAACGGTACTCTTGTACAGTTTTTTGTTTTCCCACCAGCGGGTATCAGGGTCCGCAGCCGTAAGCACCGGTTTATTGCTCCTGTCCCACTCATGCACGGTAACGGGGTCACTGGTTGTGCTGGCAATACCAATGGCCAGGGGTCCCGACTCGTAGCCTTTATCACTGCCACCTATATACGACATCCAGTATTTTTTATTGTAGGGCTGCCATTGATAGCTACCACCCCAGCGATGATCCTGCAAAGCTGTGTAGCCGGCTTTCTGTGTAGCATCCCACTGGCTGCTGTCTGAAAAAGACATGATTCTCCCGAGCGTCGTCCATTGCAGCAGATTGCTGCTTTTAGCCAGCCAGGTCTCATAACCAAGGCCATCGAAAACAATATAAGTCATGTACCAGCTACTGCCTTTCCTGAATACAGAGGGGCAATCCAGCTTGTGCGCGTCATCTGCCGGTATTACTACCAGTCCATATTTATAGGGTGTTTTAATTTCATTGTATGTTTTTTCCATAATGGCATCCGGCACTTCCTGCGCGAAACCCGTTAGAAAGAGCATTGATACTGCCGCCATTGAAATTATCCACTTCATCTTTTTAAATATTATTACCGCAATCATGGTTATTTTTTTGATGCCTGCTGCAGCAGGTGCATCTCTATACAAGCCTGTATAAAAGGACCAATGGCTTTCAGATCATCGTCACGTTTGGGTTCATTTACATAATATTCGTAGCTGCCATCCCGGTAGGGAATGCCCCCAAGGCCAGCCCCCGCCACAGCACGCATAAAATGATAGCCGCCGCCGGCATCTTTTTCAACAAATTCTTTGATGAGCCCGGCATAGCCTTTTTCAACAGCCGGCAGATAGGCTTTGCTGATATATCCCATGCGCAATGCCTTGGCCAGGCCAAATACAAACATAGCGGTACCGGAAGACTCCAGGTAATTGCCCGGCTTACCCGCTTTGTCTGTTACCTGCCACCATACGCCGGATACTCTATCCTGGTATTGAACGATGGCTTTGGACAAGCGGTTCAGAATGGCCAGCAATTCATTTCTCCTGGGATGTGTGGCAGGAATATAATCAAGCACATCAACCAGGGCCATAATATACCAACCCATGGACCGGCTCCAGAACTCCGGCGAAGTGCCAGTGGCTGGATTGGCCCAGCGCTGCAGCCTGCTTTCATCCCAACCATGGTAAAGCAAACCGGTTTTACTGTTGCGGCTGTAGCGCTCCATCCATACAAACTGGTTGATGATATCATTAAAATCCTGGTGTTGATGATTTACCATTGCATACTCCGCATAAAAGGGTTCTATCATATACAAGCCATCCAGCCACATCTGGGTAGGATATTTTAATTTATGCCAGAAGCCACCCACTTTATTGCGCGGCTGCCAGGAGAGTTGCTGGCGCAGCAATGCTGCCGCTTTCTTATATTTTTCGTCTTTTGACATATCGTACAGGCGCAGCAACTGCCGGCCGGGCGGAATATTATCGCTGTTGTATTCCTCCATTATGTAAGTGCGGATGGTTCCATCGGCATTGACAAAATGGTCAACAATATTCCTGGTATAGTCCATATAGGTATTATCGCCAGTCATTTTCCAAAGGCGTTCAAAGCCAATCAATACCACACCAATTTCATAGTTCCAGTTAGCTGGCCGGTTTTTTTGTGCATCTTCCACCGTTTGCCCGGGCTTAATAAGGTTATCCTGCTCCAGGTGGCTGGCATATTTTTTTACCACCATGGAATCTTTATAGATTTTCATGATAGTGGCTGCCATGTTTTTGGCATAGTCAATCTGTGCAACTACCTTGTATTGCAGCAGTAAGAAAAGAGGAACCAAAAAAAGCAATCGCATAAAAGAGGGTTTATTGTTTCATTAAAGCGAAAATACTGGCATCAGCAGTTATCCTTCATTTCATTTATCTCAGCAAAGGCATCCATACCGTCATGTCTGAAGATCCTCGGTTGGCCCACGCATAATAAGGTACTAATTTTATCTGGATGGGTTGCAAAGTCGTGCTCAGCTCCCGGTATAAGGTATTTTTCCAATCATGGGCGGGCAGCAATTTTGCTTGTCCGCTAAGGCCCATAATGTTGCCGCTGCCAATCTTCATAGCTGTCGGCAGCCAATTGCTGTTAGCAGGAATAGCTATATCGAAAATTTTCTGACCAGGCAAATCGGGCGATTCAAGACAATATACCACCGGTCCGCGCTTTACTGTTACCTGGTTGCGGGTCTCTTCTACCAGCGGATTCGCTTCCAGTAACACCACCGGCATATCCAGCAGCAATTCTATTTTATCACCCATTTTCCAAACGCGGTTACAAACTGCATATCCATCTTTATGCGGAATTGCCGGCTGCATTTTTCCGTTGATCTTCAGATTGAATTTTTTGCACCAGCCCGGTATCCGCAGGTGAATGGCCAGCGGCTGCGCCGGCGCTTCCCGTATTGTAATGGCAATATTGCCGCTCCATGGGTAACTGGTTTGCTGTTCCAATTGCAGGCCTGCACCATTTTTCATTTTTGTAGTAAGCTGGTTGCCGCCATAGAGATGTATATACAAACCATCGCCTGATACGCTGTACATATAGCTGGCTATTTCTGCAATGGTACGCACTGCATTTGGCGGACAGCAATTAGACAATTGAATATAAGATTGGCGTCCACCCTCCCACCGCAGGTGATAGGGATAGGCAGCGGCAGCGGCCAGCGGATTGGTATAAAAAAATTTTGTGCCGTCCATACTAATGCCGCTCAATACACTGTTGTACAATGCCAGCTCCATTACATCGGCGTATTTTGCCTGGGCGGTTACCTGCAGCATGCGCCAGTTCCATAGTACATTACCAATATTGGCGCAGGTTTCATTGTGGGCGCTGAAATTAGGCAACTGGTAATCGCGGCCGTAAGCCTGGTGAATTTTCTGCACCGTATCCGGTTTATAAGATGTACCGTCTACCGATACGCCATCATAGAGCGCACCACAACCGCCGGTAACATACATTTTATGGTTTACCACATTATTCCAGAGTTTACCGAGTGCGGTCAGCAGGCTGGTATCACCTGTTTCTGCATATACATCCGCAACACCTGCAAAAAGGTAATTGGCCCTTACTGCATGGCCCACAGCTTTTTCCATATCGCGGAACGGTTGCCGGTCGCTGTTATCATCAGTGCCTTCAGTAGTTCCTCTTATATTTATTAAATTTTTCACCAGCTCCAGGTATTTCTTATCCCCGGTGCTGCGGTACATTTCTGTAATACCCATGTAGTGCGAGGGGCAAATGGCATTGCGTGCCTGCTCCGGGCTGGCATGGTTGTAAAAGCCAATTAAAAAATCAGTTGCTTTTTGGGCTACAACCAATAAAGATTTTTTACCGGTAGCCCGGTAGTGCACGCAGGCTGCCGTCATAAGATGACCAAAATTGTAGGCTTCGAAACTGAGTTTGTCATCAAACATTTTTTCCTGCCCACCCCGCTGTTGCTCAATAATAGATTTGGTATAGATATAGCCATCGTCTTTTTGCGCTTTGGCAATCACCGCAATGGCTTCGTCCATCTGTTTGTCCAAAGAAGGATCCCTGGTAAGCGCATACATGGCGGCCACTGCTTCCAGTGTTTTGTAAAAATCCCCGTCGTGAAAGGATGGCCCCCTGAATTTGCCCGTATCCAATCCTGCAGCTATCCTGAAGTTTTGAAAGGAGAAGCATTTTTCTTTACTGGTATAGGTATCCCACAATTGCGGCAGCATCTGGCTGCGGCAGACAGCAAACCGCTCTGCCCAGAAACCCGTGGTCCAATGCAGATCGCTGAGGCCAATGCCGGATAATTTTGCATAAGGACTACCACTGGTATTTACCAGGCTGTTTTGTGCAGAAGAAAACAATACCGTCAGGCACAACGTACTCAATAAAAAAAACTTTCTCATATATCTTATTTCAACCAACTGCATACTATAGATATCCGGGCAGCGCGCCGGCAAATACTGCCGTACCATTTAAAGAGCTTTGTATTTTACCAGCACCTCTACACCTGGCGGTATTGTTATTTCATAAGCGTTGCCGCCCTTTGCCTTTACTGTTATGTTTTTACCCGAAGGAACGGTTTTACTTTTTATTTTCAATACACCTGTTCCGGAAGCCGCGTTTATTTTCACCTGGGTGGTGCTGCAATACAAATCTATTACACCAGCAGGCATGGGCACTTTACCCTGCATCCATTGCAGTCCGCCCAGTTGTGGTTCTACTGTGTAACTGGCATAGCCGGGACTTGTTGGTTTTACGCCCAGGTAGTATTTACCCAGCAGGTAGACAGGACTGGCACCCCAGGCATGGCAAAGGCTTTTGCCAAACGGACGGCCGTACATGGCGTAATGTTCTGTTCCTTTTTTTGCCGGATCATATTCCTCCCAGAAAGTAGTGGCGCCCTGCTGCAACATGCCGCCCCAGTAATCTTTCATTTGTTTCAGTACATATGATTGCTCTCCCATGGCGCAAAGCGCTTCCAGCTCATAAAAGCGCATATAGGGTGTAGTTATCTGCTGGATACTGTCGTTGAGCAGCACAGATTTTTTAACCGCCAGTTTTTGTGCATCGTTAAAATAGTCAAAGAAGATAGCAAACATATTTGCGTAGCGCGTCACGTTGTCTGTAGCCTTTCCATCAACGCGGCTGTGCACCAGTGCCTGTTTCGCATCATTCCAGTACAATCCAAACAACCTGCTTTTCAAATCTGCTGCCAGCTGCCCGTAATTGGCTGCTCCCTTACTGTCGTTGGCAATATTGGCACACAGGGCCATTGTTTCCAGGCTGCGGCAAAGCAGCAATTGCTCAAAACTAAGTTCGCCCTGTTTACTGAGGCCGTTGGCCCAGTCGATAAATATCCAGTCGCCCGGCATGCCTTCCATTAAACCGTTCTGGTTCCTGCGTTTCAGGCAATACTCCATCAGGGTTTGCATGCGGCCATAATTCTGCTGCAGGAAGCCTTTATCGCCGCTGTACAAATAATAATCATAGACACCCATGAACCAGTAAAAGGTATAATCCATGATGGTATTAATATGCGCTGTAACCGGGTCTTTACCCCGCAGCGCGTACATGGTACGTTTTACGGTTTCGTTATCGTTCATGAGGTAGTAGTTCATCAGATAACTCTGGTAGGCATCTCCGCTCCACACCCAGCGGTCCCTTTTAATACCATCCACAAAAAACTCCCTTGTGCTCAGGTGCAGGGTGTACTTCGCTGTTTCATAGATATGGTTGATAAGCGTATCTGAGCAGCTGAAACTCCCTTTGTCTGGCAGATCAGTGTATTCGTACAGCATAGTTACATTGTCTACACTTACACCACTCTCTGCAACAATGTTTACAAAACGAAATGCTTTGGATAAAGTAAGCGTGGTATCTGTTTTGCCTGCGGGAAGGTCAATCCTGTCCAGCAATTCAGTTTGATCTGCTGATAACGCCTCTTCCTTTGATTCGCCATAATATACGGATACCCTGCCGCTGCCTTTTATGCCATGCAGTTGCAGGAAGCCAAAAGTTTCTTTGCCAAAATCTGCCAGCAACTGGTTGTTCGATTTCAACGTTACGGCCGGTTCCACTTTCACTGTCGGCAGTTTAAAGGCAGAAGGCCGTTGTTCAGGGCTGTTAAAATTCATGGAGCCGGCGTGCATCCAGGCGGTGCCGGAGATATCGGAAGCCTTGCCCGTTTCGTCTATCCATTCCTTGTCTTCAAAGGTTACCAGCCAGGAAGCGTCTGAGACGATATTTTTGCCCTGTACAAAAATGGCAGGTGGACTGACCTGGTTAAATACTTTGATATTGATAAGGTGTTTGCCGGCCGGTACCGTTATCATCCGCGGACTTCCTTCAAAAGCCTTGCCATCCAGTCTTACATGATATTGACCTTCCACCGAAATATTTACTTCTTCCGCTTGTGCCAGATCAAATTTTTTATGGAAATCTACCAGTACGTAATGACCGTCCATTTTCCAGAATACGGGTACAAAACTACCACGTTCTGTCCGACGGTTCTGCATCTGGTTGGCCAGCGTTATTTCAAAATCGCCGGGATACCATATCCAGGTTGCCTGCTGCGCAATGGTGGCCAATCCGGCAAGAATTATGATACAGCAAACAGCCAATGCTTTTTTCGTAGCTGCATTAATTTTAAATAAAGACATAATGATACGGGAGTTGGCAATTGAGCCATGTATTACCGGCTCAAGTGTGCGACGCCAGCCCGAACCATTCATGCTGGCGGGCAACAAAAGTTTTTTAGCGTTGCAACTGCCCGATCCATAATAGTTAAGCAATTTCATACAGCAAACATTTAATAACCGTTAAAGAAAATATATAAGCCCAGTATAGTAAGCCCGAGCAGTGAAAATAATATTTTCACTTTCCGTGATGTCACCGGCATATCTGCTTTTGCCATTTGCTGGCCATCGGTCTCCGGTGTTTTATCAGTCAGCGAAATAAGCACCGCTGCAATAAACAGTACCGAGAAAATATAAAAAGACAAGAGCAGGTAATGCGGCCAGAAATGATACTTGTCCGGCGTTAATATCCATAAATATACAACACCTGTACCCAGGCTGAACGCAGAGCCGTAAGAAAGAATGCCATTGACCGCCTTGCGCGTAGTGCGTTTCCAGAAAACCGATAACAGGAAAACGACTGATAAGGGAGGCGCGATAAAACCCAGCACCGATTGAAAAACATCAAAGAGATTCAGTCCCTTGATATTATCTATGCACAAAGCCATCAATACTGCAAATGCGCAACCAGCCGCTACCGTTATACGTCCCACTTTGATGATCTGCTTATTGGCAGCACCCGGGTTCAACTTCTTTACATACAAATCTGTAGTAAACACAGTGCTCAGTGCATTTAAGGAAGAGCCAATGGTGCCTACCAGCACCGCAATAAGTACCACAATTACCAGCCCGTTCATACCGGGTGGAAAAAGATTGGTGACCATGGTCATGTAGGCTTCATTGGGATCTTTAAGGCCGGGAAACAGCACATAACAAAGGATACCCGGCAATATAAATAACGGCAGTGCCAAAACCTTCAACCAGCCTATAAAATTTACGCCCAGTTGCCCCTGCTGCAGGTCTTTTGCGCCCAGTACACTTTGCACCATGGCCTGGTCTGTGCAAAAAAAAGCAACGGCCGTCACAGGATAGCCCAGCAGCATGGCCGTCCACGGGTAGTGTTTATCGCTGGCAGGGCGCAGCAGGTTCCAGTAATGCGGCGGCACTTTATGAAACAGGGCGCTGACGCCACCCACTTTCTGCAACCCCAGAAAGGATAGCGTAAGCGATACCAGTATCAGTAAAATCATCTGGAATACATTTACCCTGGCAATGGCTTTTAAGCCTCCTGCAAAAGTAAATATGCCCGCAAACAGCACCAGCACAATCACCGACTGCCACATAGGAATACCAAGGATTTGTCTTACCAGGAAACCACCCGCAAACAAACCCAGCGAGAGCCATGAGATCAATATTTTGATGAGTGCATACCAGGCCAGTATGTTTTGTGTGCTGTTACCATAACGTTTGCCCATAAACTCTGGCATGGTAGTCACTTTTGAAGCAATATAGCGCGGTGCAAATACCATGGCCAGCAGCAGTAAAAAAACAAAAGCATACCATTCAAAATTACCCGCTACAATACCGGTGCTGTACCCAATGGCCGCAAAGGCCAGCAGGGAAGAAGGGCCTACGTTGGTTCCCCACATATTGAAACCAATACTGTACCAGTTGAGTGAATTACCGGCCAGGAAAAGATTGCCTTTTTTTTCGCTGAAACTGGCCCTGTAGCCAATCACCATGAGCAGCAGCAGGTAAACAGCCACAATAACAAAGTCGATTAACTGAAGCTTATCGTAAATGGGATTCATCTTTTTTATATTGTGTTGGCCAGGCCATATTCCTCTAAAAGATCTTTTACCCGCACCGGCATGCCGGTTTGCAGACTTCTGTCCATGGCCTGCAATAAAGCAATGGTCCCAATACCCTCCGTTAAATCCGGGTAAGCCGTAAAACCCTGCTCAATGGAATCTGCGAAGTACTCCAGGTAATTCTGGTATTCGCCGGCATGGTGGCTCTGTCCTTCAAACCTGAAAAAATATTTAAGGGTGGCATCGCCCCAGGTAATGATTTTCTCTTCGCCGGTGTGGCTGGTAATGGCATAGCGCAGTTCGTGGTAATCTGCCTGGCTGGCGCCTTCTGTTCCCCGCAATATGCAACTCATACCGCTTTCGCGCTGGGTAGGTTGTACCGGCCCTGTATAAGCGCCGCTCACCCGGGCAATACGGCCATCTTTCGACTTAAAAATAAAATGCATGGTGTCTTCATTTTTCAGGCCGGCGTTCCTGCCATTGGTGCTGATCAGTCCATAACCCATCACGGTTTCTATATCGGGCAGGTACCAGCGGATAAAATCTACCGGGTGGCTTAAACCACCGTACAGCCATTTAAATGAACTTTCCAGTGCCCATTTCTTTTCCAGGAACCAACGGTGATCCGCATTGTAATGGCTTTCAATAGTAATGAGTTCACCAATCAACCCCTGCTCAAAATCTACCCGTTGTTTTTTATACGGTTCAAAAAAGCGGGAGCTTTGGCCAACGAAAACCTTTTTGCCTGTTTTTTGCTGCAGGTCAATCAATTCCTTTGCAGTGGCCAGATCATCCATCAGCGGCTTGGTACATACCACATGTTTATTGTGCAGCAGGGCCTGCTTTATATGGGTGGCATGCAGGTGATCGGGCGTGTAAATGGCGATGATATCGATGCTCTTGTCGTCCAGCATGTCCTGGTACTCCGTGGTGTATTCGTACATTTTAAATTCGTCTGCCCGTTTCCGGCATGTTTCCGGATCGCGGTCGCAGATCATTTTCAATGTGAGTTTTGTACTCATCAGTGCGGCAGAAATGGTGCTGCGCCCCTCTCCCAAACCAAGTATTCCGATGTTCAGCATATATACTTCTTAAAAGATGATTTCATTTCTTATTGCACCTGCTTCAGCAATACCCAGGTCGTTCCTTTTTCCGTTCCTTCAATGCCCTGCTGGTATTGTTTCATTCTGTTGTTCCATTCTACCATGCGCGGATTACCGGCAGTGGTAGCCGGGTTCAGGTCATCCAGGCTTTTGCCTTTGGGTGTACTGATGACCAGCATCAACTGACGTCCGTTTCTGAAGACAAGCAACTGCTGAAAACCTGCATTGCAAAAACCCTGTGCCACTTCGGGCCATTTTTCAAACTGGGT
>JANPGT010000737.1:0-4086 GCA_031424135.1 Chitinophagaceae bacterium | reverse complement strand
CATAAAAATAACGAAAATGATCATTACTTTTGCATTGTGACCATAATATTTATCATATTTTATTATTTTTAATATATGAAGTCTACACTTTATCTGGTGGGTGCGGGTCCGGGAGACCCGGAATTAATTACCCTGAAAGCCATCAAAACACTGGCTGCGGCAGATGTTATTTTATACGATGCACTGGCCAATGAGTCGCTGCTGGATTATGCCAGGCCCGGCACGATTAAAGAATTTGTGGGCAAACGCTATGGTTGCCATGCCCTTTCGCAGGATGAAATAAATCACCGGATTATAATGCATGCCAGTTCCTATAGCCGCGTAGTGCGGTTGAAAGGTGGCGATCCCTTTGTATTTGGCCGCGCCCAGGAAGAAATTGAGGCTGCCAGGCAGGCAGGCATCGCAGTAGAAATCATACCGGGTATCTCCAGCGCCATTGCAGTACCGGCATCCAACATGATTCCGCTGACCTGCAGGGGTATCAATGAAAGCTTCTGGGTAACCACGGGCACCACCCAATCCGGAGAAATTTCTGCGGATATCAAACTGGCGGCACAGTCCTCTGCTACCGTTGTTATCTTAATGGCCATGAGTAAATTGGAAACCATTATGGAAATATTTGCGCAGTATGGTAAAAGCAATACGGCCGTTGCCATCATACAGCATGGCACCACCCCCAAAGAAAAAATGGTGAAGGGAACAGTAAAAGACATTGCTTACCGTGCGCAACATGCAGCCCTCAGTAACCCGGCCATTATCATCATTGGTGAAGTAGTGCGTCTTTCAGATGCCGTAGATGCAGCTGCGCAGGTAAAACAACCTTTAGCTGCAGGCAACCTTACCCTCCCCAATGATCTTCGTAAATAACCGGCCGGCGCAGGCCGTATGCTGAAAATAGCGCCAGAATACACATTAAGCAGTATACTTGCAGCATAAAAAATTATTCAGCCCCCGCTTCTGCTATGAAAAACAATAAACACGAGTGCGATTTAAAATCATGTTTCCTTTGCAAACTTTGTTTAAAGGAATGGCTGCCTGCTATCAATACCCACCGCAAAATTATTCATGCAAAAAAAGGGGCATTGCTGTTTGAAGAAGGCCAGCCCGTGAAAGGCATCTATTTTATCTATGAAGGAAAAGCTAAAGTACATAAAAAATGGGGTGCCGATAAAGAACTGATTTTACGGGTGGCAGGAAAAGGCGCCATCCTGGGACACCGTGGCCTGGGCAAAAGCACGGTTTACCCCGTTTCGGGCACTGCACTGGAACCCGTAACACTTTGTTTTATTGACCTTGATTTCTTCCAGGCTACGTTGAAAGTAAACCACGATTTTGCCTACCAGCTGATGATGTTTTTTGCAGAGGAATTACAGGAGTCTGAAAAAAACATGCGCAACCTGGCACATATGACGGTAAAAGGGCGTGTAGCACAGGCATTGATGATGCTGCGGCAGAAATTTGGTGCCACCCCGGAAGGATTTATTGATATTACCCTCAGCCGGCAGGACCTGGCCTCACTGGCCGGTACCACTTACGAAACCGTCTTCCGCATTATGAATGAACTGGTACAGGAGGAAATCGTAAGCATCAGCAATAAAAATATCCGCATTACCCACCCTGAAAAATTGTTGCGGTTAACGGATGAGACGGTGTGACAGCACTTTTTCGGTTAAGGTTTACTGTATAAGAATTTTAATGTTTCGGATAATGACATGATTGCTGCAATCGTAATCATTTGCCAGGATGACCACCTGCCCGGCCCGGGTTAGAACGCTGTCTACACTAAAATTGGTTGGTATAATATCTTCGTTCATTAATTGATATCCTTTCCCGGTGGACATAATAACCGCCTTATGCGGTTGCCAGCACTGGCCACTGGCCCCATGTGGCGCTAACCAATAGCTGATAAATGCATCTTGATATTTGTCGTTGTTCAGCTTTGCAAGGAAAAGCGTATCGTAGGTAACCTCCATCGTTCCTGCACCTGTATCTTCCGGCACAGCGTATTCATCGCCCGGAATAAGATAACCCTGCTTTTTAAAATGTTCAAAGAGTATTTTCCTGGCGGTAGCCGGGTTAAGCGGCCTGCTTGCCTGCCTTGCAGACGAGACGCCGGCCAGGGAAATTGTTGTGTCCAACCCTGGCAACATAACCATGCTTTTAGTCTTGACCGCTTCTAAAATAAAAAGTGCATCAACATCTTCCTCAACTTCGCTGCGACTACCGCAGGCGACAGATATCATAGTGAAGCAAATGGCGGCAGTAAAGATGGTCATTGCGCTGGGCATTGGCAACAGCTATTTTATGATATTCATTGAAAACAATATGGTTGTTACAAACAGCAGAAACAGTCCTCCTAAAAAAATAAAATCTGCCACCTGCTCCAGCCGATCGCTGCTTTTCATACCACGGATAGATAAAAAAGATAAAATACAGCTGGCCATAAAAAAAATGATGGCCACAATGGTGACTTCGTCAATAACAGTCTTTTCTGATTTATCCAGCAGTTTCAGAGAAGTAAGTACAATAAAACAAATGCCCAGTAAATTGGAAGAGGCGTTTAAAATATGCGGTGATTTTTCAGCTTGCCGGCTCATACACTTTTGGTTGAAAAATGATAATCACCAAGATTACAGGCAAAATTTCTAAACAAAAGGCTAAATACTGTGAGTGAGTTGTTATTTTAAAAAAATCTATTGCGCCGCTCAGGCCAGCACCCGCTCCACCCCCGATATCTCCATCACCAAATCTTCGCCATAGGCACTGGCAGGCGTTTGATAACCTGGTTTGTATTGCCCGTTTAATATCTTTTGCGCAATCAGCAGGGTGGCAAATGCAGTAAGTGAATACGCTTCGGGACAACGCATATAAACGGTGACCGATTTGCCCTGCGGGTTAGTGGCTATACCACGGATAAGACTAACCGCTTTGTCGCGGCGGGCATCACCGGGCCCCGGTGATTTACTGTTGATGATTTTTGCAATCAGCCGGTGCATAAAACGGGTGCGCAGTAACCAGTTAAACCCGACCTGGAATTTCAGGAATAACCAGGTGGCTTTGCTGATACCGGTATAGGTAACAATATTGGGTATGCCGGTGGAAAAATAAGCCGTACTTACATCGCCCCAGGGGATGCTCATCATAAACGATTGTTGCCCCCAGGCCGGAAAGGAAACCCACATGCCGCGCATACCTACGGGCTCTGGTGTTATGACCCCGTTTTTACGGGTAGCGCCCGGCATGCCCAGTTTTTGCAGGGTGGTAATGGCCGTACCACGTGACAAACCGCTTCCGATAATTACAAATGCCAGTTCAAGCTGCAGGGCATCGGGCAAACGGTTTTTAAGAAAAAGAGACAGGCAGTCAGTAGGCACTACATCAAAACCAGCTCCCGGCAGTATCATAATATCTTTACTGACAGCTTCTGCGTTATATCCCTGCAACAGTTCAAACACATCCAGGTCGCCGTTCAAATCAATATAATGCGTATGGGTAACCATACAGGCATCTATCATTTGTTTTGCGGTAAAATCATAAGGGCCTGCTGCATTTACCACCAGTTTTACATTCTGTAATGCAGCCAACAGTGCAGGACCATCATTGAGATCCACAATGCGGTAATCAAGTTGTAATTGTTTTGCCAGGGAGGCAATGGCCTGCTGGTTGCGCCCGGCCAGGATGGGCTGCAGGTTGTATTGTTGGGCAAAGCGGGCAATCAACTGCCCGGAGTAACCATTGGCGCCATAAAGCAGAAAGGATTTTTGTTGCATTACGAAAATTACAAAAGAAAGCGCAGTATTAAATTAATACAGCCCGTTTATTCTTTTGCCTTAATTGAGTGACAGCAATGAACCAGTCCGCCTGTACAGCAGGGCATTTAATAAAACAGGGATGCTTAAGAGGCATCCCTGTTTTTAAGCTTATGCATTTGTTGCAAGCAATTACTTCACGTTTTTGCTTACCACTTTGGCAAGGTCAAACATAGAGATCTGCGCCTTTCCTGCAAACAACACTTTCAATTTTGCGTCTGCATTGATCATCCTCTTGTTCTTCTGATCCTGTAATTTGTTCTTTTTAATGTAATTC
>JANPGT010000736.1:0-3452 GCA_031424135.1 Chitinophagaceae bacterium | reverse complement strand
CGACCGCAGTGCCTGCCGACGTCTTTGCGGTAGATGATGATTGATTTTAATTTTTGATGGCTGGTCTCTTTTGCGTCCCCTGCCATTGTGGGAGAAATTATTTTTTCTTTCGCTGCATCCAGCCCTGAAGGGGCGTTATATCATTAGCCCGGGGTGAAACCCCGGGTAATGTGCGGTAGTAAACGCAACCCCGGAGGGTGTTGAATAAGCAAGCAAAAGAATATTGGGTAACAGGCCGCCGCCCAATGGTATAAAGATAAAAGGATTGCGACGCAACGATGATGCCCAAAGAACAAATGCCGGTATCCAAAAAAGCATATTCTTCCCCAAAACTGCTATCAATAAGGCAATTTACAGAGGGGCACCCCTGCCCTTCGGGGCGGGGGCCGGGGGGTAGGGTAAATCTTTTGCTATTATGCCTGCCTTGCAATATTTTTGCCCCACTTTAAAACAGAAACAGTATGGCAAGATCAATTGCATTCAGGGAAGCTTTACGTGAGGCAATGAATGAAGAGATGAGGCGCGATGACCGGGTTTTTATTATGGGGGAAGAAGTAGCCGAATACAACGGCGCTTACAAGGTAACCCAGGGCATGCTGGATGAATTTGGCCCCAAAAGAGTGATTGATACTCCCATTTCTGAACTGGGCTTTACCGGCGTAGCCGTGGGTGCTGCGCAGCAGGGACTACGCCCTATTGTAGAATACATGACATGGAACTTTGCCGTACTGGCGCTTGACCAGATACTGAATACTGCTTCCAAAATGCTTGCTATGAGCGGCGGACAGGTTTCCTGCCCCATTGTTTTCAGGGGACCGAATGGTTCTGCAGGTCAGCTGGGCGCCCAGCACTCAACCGCTTTTGAAAGTTATTATGCCAATATACCCGGCCTGAAAGTAATATCGCCCAGCAATGGTTACGATGCCAAGGGTTTGCTGAAACAGGCCATCCGTTACGAAGAAGACCCGGTTATTTTCATGGAGAGTGAAGTGATGTATGGCGAAAAAAGCGATATACCTGATGAGGAATATTATATCCCCATTGGTAAAGCAGATATCAAAAGACCGGGCCGCGATGTAACCATTGTATCCTGGAGCAAAATGATGAAAGTAGCCATGGGTGCTGCTGCAGAACTGGAAAAAGAAGGCGTCAGTGCTGAAGTAATAGATATGCGTTCTATCCGTCCGCTTGACTGGATGACCATCCTGGAGAGCGTTAAGAAAACCAACCGCCTGGTGATAATTGAAGAGCAATGGCCTTTTGCTTCTATCTCTTCTGAAATTGCCTACCGCATACAGAAAGAAGGTTTTGATTACCTGGATGCGCCCATCCGCCGTATTACTGCTGCAGATGCACCGCTTCACTATGCGCCCAACCTGGTAGAGCTGGCTTTGCCAAGTGTAGGAAGAACCGTGCAGCTGGTAAAAGAAGTAATGTATACAAAGAAATAGGCATACGATTAAGCTTAATAAAAGAGCCTCCCGATTTTGTATCGTGAGGCTTTTTTATTAAATCGCTTGCGGTAAAAATATTTTATCTATTTGATTACTATACAATTGCCACTATTAATTAAAATATTAATAGCAGATGCAGACAGTTAACAGATTATGTTCAGGAGAAATTTTTGATGATAGAATTGATGGTAAGCAGGAAGCAATAACTGTATGCCATTAAGATACCTGCCAGTAAAATCAGCCTGCCGGCAACTTGCCATACTGTGTAGTCTGCTACAGAGCGGGGTGAAATCAGTTTTGCGTTCATAGGTGGATTTTTTAGTTTTTAAATGGATATACACAAAAATAATAACTGGTTTTTATTTTGTCAATAGGAGACGCCCCATGCTTCCACCGTATTTTTACCCTCCTATACAATTTGCTGAAGGCTAATTGGGTGACCATCTTCTTAGGTTTTCGCTCCTGAAGACCCATTCCGGGGTCTCAATGCGGGCGTTGGTATCGGCTGGGTACCATGGATTTAGTAATGGCTGACCAGGGGCTATCACAATGTGAATGTCCTGTGCAGGCATATAGCTCTGTGCCAGCAGGTAGATTTTGTGGCCTGTTTTATCGGCTGCCATGTCTACCACCTGCATGGCGTGGCCGGGCGAACCACCTTTTATAAGTACATCGCCGGCTTGCAGCTGCGCAAAATCGTGCACTGCTGCCAGCTGTTTTTCCAGTGAGGCGGTGCCGCAATACGAGAATACTTTTTCCAGGTATTGTTCAAATGCCGCACGTCCGGCACCGGCAGACAAACGGTAATGCGTGTGCGCATTGTCAGTAAAATCAATAGCGCCAAACTGTTGCCGGCTGTATTGGTATTCCGCATACAGCCGTATTACGGCATCCGCACATTGCTGCAGGTCTTTATTGCCTACCGGCATATCAACCACTGCAAATTGTGCCAACTGGTTGGTCTTGGGCATTCCATTGTAGAGAAAAACGGTTTTGTTTTTTTTGAGGGGAAGGCTGCGCAGCCATGCTGTATATGAACCGGGAGAAGCCGGTGGCCTGGCGTATCCCTGTGGTACTGGAATACTGCCTATGGTTGGGTAGGGATTGCTGTTGCTGCCACCTGCTGCAGATAACAATGTGTCCGCGCTGGTAACGGGTATTTGAGGTTGAGCACAGGAAAAAAAGGCAATAAAAAGTGAACCGTACCATGGGTGCATATTCAAAAGGTTTGTTAAGTCCTGTAGATGCATCCGCACTGATAAGCCATAAATCCGATACTGTCTGTTTTTTCAGCTGCAGGGGGCGCTTCCCCAAAAATATAAAAATGCTGTTTCCAGAGTGCATACCGCTTGTGACCATCTTTCAGCATTATGTTTACCAGCTCAACAAACCTTCCGTAAGTGATACTGTCTGGTATATAAATTTCAATGATAACTGATGTATCGCAGGTGTATTTCAACCGCCTTGCTTCCAATTGAATAAAATTTATTCTTTTGTCGTCTTCAACAACGTCCCCGCTAAGGCTTACATGAATAACCTTTTTTTCTTTTACGGCCTGGTCTATTACCCTAAACCCGGAAAAAGAATTAGAAGGATCTTCCGAGGGAAGATAATATTTGATAACAGTTTGTTTTTTAGGCGGATTGGAAAACAAGGAATGCTCAAAAACCAATACCAGCATCAGGCCGGCAAACACTGTCCAGCCTGTTAGATAAAGGCAATTCTTTAATTTGGTACTTGTCATACCACTAAGACGTTTTAACTGCTGAAATCCATAACAGGATCAATTTATTTTTACAGTGCAGGTATGCCCGGCAGGCCCTTCAAAACGCCTGGTGCCCTGTTCCTTTCCAATTCCTGCCCGCGCCTTTCAACTTCCTTCTTTATTCACTACTTTTGCACCCTAATAAAATACCGGTATGTCAAACATTCTGATTATTGATGACGAGAAAGCAATCCGTAAAACCCTTGGTGAAATTCTTTCTTACGAAGGGTATA
>JANPGT010000735.1:0-15679 GCA_031424135.1 Chitinophagaceae bacterium | reverse complement strand
TGTCTGGTATATAAATTTCAATGATAACTGAGGTATCACATGTGTATTTCAACCGCCTTGCTTCCAATTGAATAAAATTTATTCTTTTGTCGTCTTCAATAACGTCCCCGCTAAGGCTTACATGAATAACCTTTTTATTTTTTATGGCCTTGTCTATTACCGTAAACCCGGAAAAAGAATTAGCAGGGTCTTCCCGGGGAAGATAAAATTTGATAACAGTTTGTTTTTGGGGTGGATTGGAAAACAAGGGATGCTCAAAAAACAATACCAGCAGGCCGGCAGGCACTATCCCGCCTGCCAGAAAAAGCAGATTCTTTAATTTGGTACTTGTCATACCATTAAGACGCTTTAACAACTGAAATCCATAACAGCATCACTTTATTTTTACAGCGCAGGTATACACAGCAGGCCCGTATTAATGCCTGGTGCCCCGTTCCTTTTCAATTCCTGCCCGCGCCTTTCAACTTCCTTCTTTATTCACTACTTTTGCACCCTAATAAAATACCGGCATGTCAAACATTCTGATTATTGATGACGAGAAAGCAATCCGTAAAACCCTTGGTGAAATTCTTTCTTACGAAGGGTATAAAATGGATGAAGCGGGAGATGGGGAAGAGGCATTGAAAAAGTTTAAAGAAAAGGCATACGATGTAGTGCTCTGCGATATTAAAATGCCTAAAATGGACGGCATCGAATTCCTGGAAAAGGCAAGGGAAATCAACCCAGACGTGCCCATTATTATGATTTCGGGGCATGGTACCATAGAAACTGCGGTAGAAGCAGTAAAAAAAGGCGCGTATGATTACATTTCCAAACCACCGGATCTGAACCGCCTGCTGATCACCATCCGCAATGCCACCGATAAGACCAGCCTGGTAACGGAAACCAAGGTGTTGAAACGCAAAGCGGCCCGTGTGCAGGAAATGATCGGTGAATCGGCCCCCATTAAAAAGATAAAAGACACTATTGAAAAAGTGGCCCCCACAGAAGCCCGGGTGCTTATTACGGGAGAGAATGGTGTAGGAAAAGAATTAGTAGCCCGCTGGCTGCATGAAAAAAGCAGTCGCGCTGCAGGCCCGCTGGTAGAAGTTAACTGCGCCGCCATCCCCAGTGAATTGATAGAAAGCGAATTGTTTGGACACGAAAAAGGATCTTTTACTTCGGCCATTAAACAGCGCATCGGCAAATTTGAACAGGCCAGCGGCGGTACACTTTTCCTTGATGAAATTGGTGATATGAGCCTTAGCGCCCAGGCCAAAGTGCTGCGTGCCCTGCAGGAAGCCAAGATTACCCGCGTGGGCGCCGATAAAGATATTACGGTAGATGTAAGGGTGATAGCCGCCACCAATAAAGACCTGTTGCGGGAAGTGGAGGAAAGAAGCTTCCGCCTGGATTTATACCACCGCCTTAGCGTAATTCTGATTCATGTTCCTTCACTGAATGATCGCAAAGACGATATTCCGCTGCTGGCGGATAAATTCCTGGAAGATATCTGTACCGAATATGGCATTGCCAAAAAAGGCATCGATGCTGCTGCACTGGATGAACTGAAAGAATACAACTGGACCGGCAATATCCGGGAGCTGAGGAACGTGGTAGAGCGCCTGGTGATACTAAGCGGCAAAACCATCACCAAAGAAGACATTGTAAGCAATGTAATGCCCAAACGCTGAACCACAGTGACGGGAAGACAGGAGTAATACGGGATTTTTTTTCCGGCCTGTATTTTCTTTGTTTTATAACCTTTTTATTTATCGCAAGGGCGCCCTGGAAAGCCATTAACGACCTATACTACCGCTGTGAAACCCCGGTGCCTCTGTGCCACTGTGGTTACATAGCCAGTTCAAAGTCTACCGCTTCCTGGAAAGAATGAAGAATGCGTACATTGCCGGGAGGGGTTTCAATATTCTTCAGCGCGGGCCCGGAAGCAATTATCTGCAGATCCGGAAACTGGCTGGCCAGCTTATCAAGGTATATCGCTGCATGGCAGTTGGTAAAATTGGTAATCAGGTGAAAATATAAATGTGTTACCGCCGTATGCTCACAGCAGTAACCGATCAATTCTACCGGGCTGTTCCTGCCCAGCAAAATACACTTGATACCTTTCTTTTTAAATATATACTGCGCCACCAGTAATGATAATTCATGCATCTCTCCCTGCGGCGTAAACAGTATAAAACGGGCCCTGCTGTTTTGTACGGGGGGAAGCGCATTCGTGGCGGTAACAATCAGCTTTTGTATAAGGTGGGTACAGAAATGCTCCTGTGCCGGCAACACATGGCCGGTCATCCACAGCAGACCAATCTTGTCCATAAAAGGATGAATTACTTTTTCCATGCATTTCTCTAGTCCCATGGTGTTCAATACCTGCTGCAAAGCTTTTTCAAACTGCAACTGGTCGTAAGTAAGACAGGCATCTATGAGTTGATTTACCAACACCTCGTATTCGTCGTTGTTAAACCGCTTTGACGCCAGGCGGTTCAGTTCTTCGGCAGACAGGGCGGCAATACGTGAAATCCGGTAGCCGTTGTGATAGAGATAGGCAATGCGCAGAATGTATTTCAGGTCTTCATTGTCATAATAGCGATGCTGGCTTTCCTTTCGCTTGCCCATGCAGATACCGTAGCGCTGCTCCCACATACGCAGGGTATGGGCCTTTATGCCGCTTAGGTTTTCAACATCGCGGATAGAAAATTGATACATGCAGGGAAATGTTAAAACGATACGCCAAAAATATATTTTTCCCGCTGATTGTAATATTTATTATCGGGCAACGACCTATGGACTGTTTTTAGCCTGTAAACGCTTAATTTTTATATTAGTGTATTACACGGAGAATGGTATTTTTGCCGGAATTTAAAATTACACCAATGCCCGCACATGATTTATTTGTTATTTACCTGATTTCCTTTTTACTGGTGATGCTGCCTTGCTGGGGACTTTACCAACTGTTTATCAAAGCGGGCATTCCCGGCTGGAAGGCGTTTGTTCCCTTTTACAATACGTGGACAATGCAGGAAGCCGCAGAACGACCCAAATACTGGGCGATACTGCAGTTGGTGCCGGTGGCCGGCTGGTTTATCAGCATGGGCATATTCATAGAGTTTGTAAAACTTTTCGGCAAATTTTCACTCTTGTCACATACGCTGTCTGCATTTGTGCCGGTTTTTTATTTTCCCTACATCGCATCGCACAAAGACACCCGTTTCATAGGGGCTGCAGCCGTACGCAAAAATTATAAGAAAACAGGTACCCGCGAATGGGTGGATGCCGGTGTTTTTGCCGTAGTAGCGGCCACCCTTATCCGCACTTTTGTATTTGAAGCGTATACCATTCCTACCGGCTCAATGGAAAAGACCCTGCTTATCAATGATTTTCTTTTTGTAAGCAAACTCACCTACGGGCCACGAATTCCCAATACACCTTTGTCGGTTCCTTTTGTGCATGCCACTTTACCGGGCGGACTGAAGAAATCTTATGTAGAATGGATAAAAATCCCCTACACCCGATGGTTTCCCAGCCCTGTAAAAAGAAATGATATCGTAGTGTTTAATTTCCCGGCCGGTGATACCATGATTAATAAAGAGGAATACCTTTCTGCAATTCCCTACTACCTTGTCTGCAAACAGCTGGGCAATGGCAATATTGACGCCGGCAGACAGATAATACTGGCTAACCCCGACGAATACCCGCTGGTGGTGAGACCCGTAGACAAAAGAGAAAATTATGTAAAACGCTGCGTGGCCATTGCAGGTGATACGCTTCAGTTGAAGGATGGCATTTTATCCATCAATGGAGCGCCGGCTTACGTGCCGCCCAAATCAGAAATGTATTACGAAGTAGAGACCAATGGGCAGCCGCTTGACCCCGCCACCATGAAAGAAGAGTATGATGTAGACATGGAGAGTAATGAAAAGCAGGAACTGATGGCCAATACCGGCAAGGGTGCCAACAGTTATATCATGCAGCTGACCACCGACGCCAAAGACAAAATGCTGAAAAGCGGGCTGGCCAAAAGCATTGTACTCTATATGAGAAAAGAACGTACCGACTTCCCGTATGATACCATTCATACCGGGTGGATGGTCGACAACTATGGTCCGCTGTGGGTGCCTAAGAAAGATGCCAGCATTACCCTTACTGCAGAAAACTACCCGCTGTACAGCAGGATAATAAACGTATATGAACATAATATTACCGAGTGGAAGGAGGGTAAATTATTCATCAATGGTACCGCTGCCAACCAGTATACTTTTAAGATGAACTATTACTGGATGATGGGCGATAACCGTCATGGTTCGCAGGACAGCCGGTACTGGGGTTTTGTGCCGGAAGACCATGTGGTAGGAGAGGCATGGCTTATCTGGATGAGCTGGGAGCATGGTGTAAGGTGGAGCAGGTTATTCAGGAGAATACACTAAACATTTATTTTGAATGTTGAATTTTAAATTTTGTATAGCAGCTGTAACAAAGCGCTGAATGTTTAATTTAAAATATAAAATTCAGAATGTAAAATAACAACGATGCCATGAACAAGACCCAATACGCTTTCTCTTACGAAGTCTACAATTCTATCGACGATCTGAACAAAGAAGATGCGTGGTTACTGCAGCATGCCAAAGAAACCTCCAAAGCTGCCTATGCACCGTATTCAAATTTCCAGGTAGGGGCTGCTGCCCGCTTACTGAACGGTGAAATTGTAAAAGGCACCAACCAGGAGAATGCAGCTTACCCAGTGGGCCTGTGTGCAGAAAGGGTCTTGCTGTCTACCGCTTCTTCGCTGTATCCGCAGGTGCCGATAGAATCCATGGCCATCAGTTACCGCAGCAGTAAAGTAAAAAGTGATCATCCGGTGGCGCCCTGTGGCATCTGCCGCCAAACCCTGCAGGAATATGAACAGCGCCTGCACAATCCTATCCGTTTAATACTGGGCGGGCTGGATGGCAAGGTGATCATTATTGAGAAAGCAAGCATGCTGCTGCCATTCTCTTTTAGTTCACATGATTTGTTGTAGGAGCGTGAATGGGGAGTGGTGAGGCGTGAGTGACGGGTCTCAGGAACTGTTGGAAGTTGCCCTTCTCCTGTTGGAACTGCCTCAACATCTTTTGGTAGAAGCGCTAAAACTTTTGGAAATGGGCCTTCTCCTGTTGGAAGTCGCAACATCTTTTGGTAAATGCGCTAAAACTGTTGGAACTGGGCCTTCTCCTGTTGGAACTGCCTCAACATCTTTTGGTAAAAGCGGTAAAACTGTTGGAAGTGGGCCTTCTTCTGTTGGAAGTCCCTCAACATCTTTTGGTAAATGGGAAAAATTGTTGGAAGTGGGGCAACATCTTTTGGTAAATGGGAAAAACTATTGGTGGAAGCCGCCCAAATAAAATGTAAATGGCTTAAAATGAAAGGCTTGAACTAAGCTCTGCGGTTGAACTATAAAGTATGGTACAAATTTCACTCCAGTAATTTTTTGTAAATAAGAAAATTTTCTTCGTCAAAGCAGCAAAAAACAATGGCTGCTGGCATGCCTTCATCATGCATTATTTTTCGCGCCCCGGCAACAGCAATTTCCGCTGCCAGCTGTTTGGGAAACTTATAAATACCGGTGCTTATATTGGGGAATGCGATGGACTGAATATTATTTTCAGCTGCCAGCCTGAAGCAATTTTGATAGGCGTTTGATAACAGCTGCGGCTCATTGTTGTTGCCGCCGTTCCAGACAGGCCCCACCGTATGGATAACATATTTTGCAGTAAGCTTTCCACCCGTGGTAATCACCGCCTCACCAACAGCACAACCTCCCTGCCTGTTTCTTATCTGCACACAGGCTTCCAGTAAGGCGGCACCTCCTGCCCGGTGAATAGCACCATCAACACCTCCACCTCCCAATAAAGACGTGTTGGCCGCATTTACAATGGCGTCAACAGCCAGTTTTGTAATATCTGCTTTTTGTATTGAAATAGTGGATGCCATAAGTTCAACTTTTCAGACCTCCAGTCAATTATACATTCGCTTAAATTTGTTCTAAAGCCTTCAGCCTTCGTTATTCCCTGTTAGATGTACAATATTTCTTCATGAATGAAACCAATAATGAATTTTGAATAACCAATATCAAAGTGGAAAACTTTCTGCGTTCATCATTCGGTATTTATTGAAATCTAAAACAGTGTCTGTACGCCCCAGGTAATTTTTGTCTCCATATCCAGCAACCATTTTTTTCGCCATAATCCGCCTGCATAGCCTACAAGATCGTTATGAGTGCCAATCACGCGGTGACAGGGCACAATAATGGCAATGTTATTTTTTCCGTTGGTAGCCGCCGCCGCCCTGATGGCCTTGGGATCGCCCAGTCGCTTGGCCAATGTTAAGTACGAAATGGTTTTGCCAAAAGGAATATTAAGTAATTCGTTCCATACCCTTTCCTGGAACACGGTGCCCTGCTGACTGACCGGCACATTAAAACTTTTTAATGTGCCCTGGAAATAGGCGATTAACTGATCAAGACAGTCCTGCAGCAGCGGTGGCACTTCATTGCTTGCCTGCGCCGTTGCTTCGTCTTTGTTTAAAAAATGTACTTCCGTAACGCAGGCATCGTTGCAGGTTATCCTTATGTTACCAATAGGGGAGGCATAGTATGCAGTATAGTGTTGTTCCATCTTAGCCTATTTTCATTCCATTGGCCACCGGTTGCTGCGGCTGCAATAAAATTACCTGTTTTCCTGCGGTATATACGCCCAGCACCAGGCATTCGCTCACAAAATGGGCAATTTGTTTGGGTGGGAAATTTACTACCGCAATTACCTGCCGGCCCAGCAGATCTTCTTTTTGGTAAAGGTCTGTTATCTGTGCAGATGATTTTTTATAGCCCAATTCGCCAAAATCAATTTTTAATTGATAGGAGGGGTTTCTGGCTTTTGGAAAATCACTAACTTCCGTTATTGTTCCGGTTCTGATATCAATTTTTTCAAAATCGGTCCATGTAATGTGCTCCATAGTCTTTTTTTTAATACTAAAATAGTTAACAAATGAAACGTACAGCAACAGCCGTTTGGAACGGTTCAGGTAAAGATGGCAGCGGAAATTTAACTACACAAAGTACAACACTCAGTAAAACACAGTATTCCTACAAATCCAGGTTTGAGCAGGGCGTAGGTACCAATCCGGAAGAACTGGTAGCCGCTGCGCATGCCGGCTGCTTTGTTATGAAGTTAAGCTTTGTATTGGGTGCAGCAGGGTTTACCCCGGAATCGCTGGAAGCTACCGCGACTGTTACCCTGGAAGAAAGCGGTATCACTTCTTCAAATATTGTGCTGAATGCAAAAATTCCCGGGATAGATGCCGCTAAATTTAAGGAATGCGCAGAAGATGCCAAAACCAATTGTCCCATCAGCAAATTACTGAATACAAGCATTGGGCTGGAAGCAAACCTGGTGTAGGCAATTTTGGATTGTAAATTTTAAATTTTACCTGGAAACCCTTTTGCAAAAGCATTTAAAATATATAATTTAAAATTCAAAATAGAAGCTATTGAATACTAACATTTAAATACTATATACTACAAATGAGCCATACGAAAAAAAACAAACAGGATTCGTCCAGGAGAAAGTTCCTTCGGAACACGGCACTTGCAGCAGGTGGATTTTTTATTGTTCCCCGCCATGTACTGGGGCGCGGATTTACAGCCCCCAGCGACCAGCTGCGCATTGCCGGCATAGGCGTAGGTGGCAAGGGCAACAGTGATTTGAGAGAGTTCTCAAAAAGTCCAAAAGCTGCTGTTGCTTTCTTATGCGATGTGGACGACCGCCAGGCCGCTGATTCCGTAAAGCGTTTTCCCAAAGCAAAATATTACAAAGATTTCCGCGAGATGCTGGACAAAGAAGCCAACAATATTGACGCGGTTTCTGTATCCACACCAGACAATATTCACGCAGTAGCAGCCATGGCGGCTATACAAAGGGGTAAGCACGTATATGTGCAAAAGCCCATGACCCATGATATTTACGAAGCCCGTATGCTCACAGAAGCTGCGCGCAAATACAAGGTAGTAACACAGATGGGCAACCAGGGATCTTCGGGCGACGGTGTGCGCCTGATGCGCGAATGGTACAATGCGGGCCTGATTGGCGATGCCACCCAGATTCATGTATGGACAAACCGCCCGGTTTGGCCACAAGGCATGGGCAATCCCAAAGGCAAGGATGAAGTACCCAAGGAACTTAACTGGGATCTATGGCTGGGGCCGGCCAAATATGAAGAATTCCACAAAGAATTTTTGCCGTTTAACTGGCGCGGGTACTGGGCTTATGGTACTGGTGCATTGGGTGATATGGGTTGCCACCTGATTGACCCTGCATTCAGGACCGTTGGACTCGGTTACCCATCAGAGGTAGAGTGTAGCGAAGGCGCCATCTTTGAAAAAATGTGGAATGCTTCTATCTATCCTGAAAGCTGTCCCATTTCTTCTTCGGTTAAATTAAAATTCCCGATGAAAAATGGCAAGCCCGATGTAAAATTATACTGGATGGATGGTGGTATTGTACCGGAAAGGCCCGATGAGCTGGGCCCCGATGAAAGAATGGGCGGCGATGACGGCGGTGTTATCATTACCGGCACAAAAGGTAAAATGATGTGTGAGTGCTATGGTGCTAACCCCACATTATTACCTACTTCAAAAACCAAAGAAATCAATGTGCCGCAAACGCTGGCCCGTGTACCCGAAGGACACTATGTACAGTGGGTAAACGCCTGTATCGCCGGCTTTGGCAAGGCGGAAACCAGCTCAACTTTCGACTATGCAGGTCCGCTGACAGAAACCATTTTAATGGGCAACCTGGCGTTGAGAAGTTATATCCTTAAAGACGCCAGTGGCAAATTCCCCGGCAGAAAGAAACTGCTGTGGGATGCACAGAACATGAAGATTACCAATTTTGATGAAGCCAACCAATATGTAAAACGCGAATACCGCGACGGTTGGAAACTGGGCATTTAATTTTCTGTTGGGTTATATATTTGAAAAAGGCTGTCCCGCATAAGTGGGACGGCCTTTTTTTGTCTGAACTATGATTTGGAGGATGTATTGATTGCAGGATTTCCTTATTGTCTGAACTGTGATTTGCCGGATTGATTTGATGAATATGATTTATTAGCAGCAAATGTCTGGATTAGATTTGTGAGATTGCTTGATTTATAGGAATTTCCTGCCACAAGAGGCGATACACACAGCTCCTCTACCTCAGTGAAAGCCCCACTGTCCTTTGTGGTGAAAATCCTTTCTATTCAATTGCTTTTAAAAATGCCAGCAGCTGCATTTCTTTTTTTACCTGCTTAAAAATAAACCACGTAAAGAAAAGAAGAACCAATACACCTGATATAAGTACATAGGTATAAAAACCAGCAGACAAATCCCGCTTGAAAAAAGGCAATAACAGGATAAACCCAAGGATATATACCACCAGTATAACAGGGGTAAAAATATAATGTATCTTTTTTCTGCGGCTGTAAAACCGGGTTATCTGCGCCGTATAATCTTTAAAACTGTTACCGGCATCAATCCTGTTGAAACTGGTATAGCTGGCATATTCAAGCACCACCCGCAGCAGTATGGAAGAAATCATACACAACAATCCCGCAGAACCCCGGCTGACAACAAAAGCTGCTGCATAGCCAAAATAGACTATCAACAGTACTACCAGTAAGCCAAGGATAACTATCGTCCACAAATGTTTTATTTTAATTGACCTGGAATGTTTACGGGCCTTCTTCAGCAATGCTTCCGGTCGTGGTGCCGGAGTTGCAGTCTGCTGTTGGTTCCACGCCTGCTGTAATTCGTTAAATGCTGTCATGCTGTACACAATTTGATAAGTTTTTTTTGATGCGGTGTATTTTAACCCGTAGCGTTTCTTCTGTTATGCCTGCCGTTTCGGCCACTACGGAATAGTCGATGCCTTCCAGCACCATCAGGATGATCATTTTTCCGGTTTCATCCAGTTGCTGAATACAGGCATACATTTTTTTGAGCTGCACATCTGCCTGCGGGTTATAGGGCTCTGCTGCGTGTTCAGGTAAGATGGCAATTTTTATTTCTTTTCTTGATGAAGGTTTCCTCAGGTGCAGCAAGCAGGTGTTTACCGTAATTCTGTAAATCCATGTACCTACAGCGGCTTCTTTCCGGAAGCCCTCCAGGTGCTGCCATACTTTTATAAAAACTTCCTGCGTGGCATCGGCTGCAAGGGCTTCATTGCCATTAAAATAGCCTTTGCACAACCTGAATACTTTTGCGTAATGCTGCCCGTAGATGGTATTGAACTGCTCCTCTTTTTTCAACTTAGTTTACATTTTCTTTTATTTTCTGTAAAAACCAGACTGGTTGATCATACATTACGAAATGGGCTGCATTATCGGCATAAAAAATGGATTTGCCCGGTAATTGCCGGTATTGACTATTATAGGTTTGTTCAATCATTTTTTTGTCAGGATAAGTGGCAGCCAGTATTATAACGGGTATGGTAATCTTTGCAATTTCTTCCCGGAGGTCTAATTTAAGCATGTCAATATACCCATATACATAGGTTGATCTGTCGGCGGCCTGTATCCAGCGCACCAGCTGCTCCTGTTTTTCTTTGTTCAGGGTCATAAAGGCGGCTGATTGTTTCGCCATGGCGGCAAATTTTATACTATCCATTTCCAGCATTTGTTTGCTGTAAGGATTATCGTATTGCATATCGCCCGCCTTATAGTTGGGTATCATCAATGCGCCGGAAGCGGGCAATGCATCTACTACAATTACTTTTTTGAACATGCTGGTTTCCGTTGCCGCCAGCCAGAGTCCTAGCGTGCCGCCAAGGCTATGACCAATAATCACGGGTTGTTTCAGCTGGAGTTGTTTTACATAGGCAATTACCTGTTCTTTAATTTTCGGCAACCAGGGTTTTTCTATGGCAGGGGTATTGCCAAAACCTGCAAAAGTAAATACATGGCATTCATTTGTTTTTGACAATGCGGCTACTGTCTCCTGCCATACCTCGCCGGTGCAGGTAAAACCCGGAAATAATAGCACCGGCGCGCCCTTGCCGGTAACGGTTACGCTAAATGCAGTATGCTGGGCGTTCATGCATGCAGTAGAGAAAATAAGCAGGACAACGACAGATAACTTTTTCATAAATGCTGTTTAAATTTTCCTTTTGATACAGCAGGTGGAAAATTGTTACAGCCGTGACGATGATTTATTTTCTCTGGATTATGCTTTGAAGGATTAAAAGATGCTGCGGTTGCCTGGACTGGGATTTTGGAATCCTTTTGTGGAAATTGTCTGAACTGGGATTTATGGGAGGGAAGGATAAACAGGATTTTGACGACAGGCAGTTGACGCAACAAGCACCTCATTTACCGCTGCGGAATACCTCCATTACCTCCGTGGTAAAATTGTCTGAACTGAGATTTATGGGAGGGACAGATAAACAGGATTTTGACGAAAAGCATTTGACGCGACAAGCGTCTCGTTTGACGCCGCGAAATAACTCATTTACCTCTGTGGTAAAAAAAGCCGGAGGCATTTAAGATTTAGCGGTGGTGTTTGTCAATGCGTTCTCCTTTGCGTTTACCTTAATTATTCGGCTGGTAATTTTTACGCCACGGTTGCTGCTGGGTGCTTCAACGGTAGACTGTGCGCCGGCAGAGATGTCTTTAAACAGCAGTCTTTCTGTTTTATATACTTTGTCGTTGGCCTGTACATAGTTTACTTCCACTTCCACAGACTCCAGCGGGTACCTGGAACCATTGTGCAAAGTATATTTAAGGCCGGAGATACCACCAAAAGCGCCTGTCTTAAAATCATTGGCAGTAAGGGAAAGATTTTTCTCAAGATTAATGGCAACAGGTACAACTGGTTTTGTACGCAGCCCGGGCTCATTGGCTATTTCCTGCAACTTTTCTTTATCCTGCGCGGGCTTTTCATCCGGCAGTTTCTTACTGTCTTTTATTTCGTTATCAGCTACCCCGTTGGTCTTCACCACGGCATTTTGCACCAGCTCTTTGCCATTTGTGGGCAGTTCCTGGTCTGCCACGCTTGCGGGCGCATCAGTTACCCCACTGGTAACAGGGGGTATTGCATTGTTGCTGTTTGTATTGGTAACCTTTTGTTTTGATTTATTCAACAGGGCTTGATTAAAAGCCAGATCATTTTTTTCGCGGTTCATGGCCAGGCCAATCATGATGCCCAGTCCTACCAGTGTAGCTACCCCAATAAAAGCAGCGGCTATCAGACTCCATGAGAAACCAGCCACCGGTTGATATTGCTGCTGAATACCCGCTGCAAAAGAAGGCGCTGCTGCATTTACAGCAGCAGTATCTTTTTCAAATGATACAATGCTTTTATAGGTGTTATAAGTATTACTGTTAGCAGCGCCACTGCTATGGGCAACTGGTTTTGCGGTGGCTGCCAATGCGCGGGCCCTTACAGCATCTACACGTTCTGCGGGCAGCTCCGTTTTTATTTCACGTTCAGCAATGGGTGTTTTTTCTGCTGCTGCTGTATCAGTTTTCGCCCTGTTGGCAGCATTGTTCACCAGTGTATTAAGGTTAATGGTATTGCCTGAGGGAAGTGTAACATGTATATGACGTGCAGGCGGTGCCTGAACGTTAACATCCACAGGTGCTGCAAGTGCAGGCTGTGGCTGCTGTGGCTGCGCAGGCAATGCTGTAATCTTTTTTGTGGCTGCTGGTGTAAAAGATGAATAGCTGATCTTCTCATCCGCAGTAAATAATTTCTGCGGTGTTTCCTTTTTAAAAAACCGGTCGTAAGGCTGCTCTTCCACCACCGGCGCAAAAGGTTTAAATGCGGGTATCTCGCTGGGGTAACGCCATCCCGCGCTTCTGCCTTCTACCCATATCAAATCATAGGGTTTAAAACCTTTGGCAATCATTTCCTCTTCGGAAAAAGGTCCGGATTCTTTGTTGTCCCGCAATAAACGATAATGGCTCATACTAAGCACAGGTTAAATAGGTTGACAAAACATCGTACAATGTTATTTGCCTTAAAGGGTAAGATGGGTGGTTTCTTCGGGGAATGTGGCATTTCAAAGTTAGTGATAACCCAATTCTGCGCCAAAACTGGTGAAGGAAAAGTTATAAAGAATACGTTAATCCTCACGGTCCAAAAATAATGGCGCAAAAGGCCGTTTTTGAGCCAGGCTCCAGCTGGCCCGGTAAGCAGTTGCCGGACAGGCTGCAAACAGGCCATTTAAAGGTGTATAAACTGTCCACAAAAGTGGAAAAAACAAGGGGCAAAAACCCGCGTATTTAGCTGGTTATCCGCTATAAATAGGATAGATTTGCAAACTTGCAACAATTGCATTTTGCATTGCAAAACAGGCCTCCAAAAGGCCAATTTCTAAACGAAGGAGCAACATACCATGGATGAGAACACAGTACCGCAGGAGACGCAGGACAATAACCGCATAATCCCCGTAAATATTGAAGAGCAGATGAAGACGGCATATATTGACTACTCCATGAGTGTCATTATTGGCCGCGCCTTGCCCGATGTAAGAGACGGGCTGAAGCCGGTACACCGCCGCGTTTTGTACGCCATGAATGAGCTGGGCAATACCAGCAATAAACCCTATAAGAAATCGGCCCGTATTGTGGGTGAAGTAATGGGTAAATATCACCCGCACGGCGACAAGTCTATCTACGATACAATGGTACGCCTGGCCCAGGAATGGAATATGCGCTACACCCTGGTAGATGGGCAGGGTAACTTTGGTTCGCAGGATGGTGATTTCCCGGCGGCCATGCGTTACACAGAAGCCCGCCTGCACAAGATGGGAGAAGCCATGCTGGAAGACATCGAGAAGGAAACGGTCGATTTCGGGCTTAATTTTGACGACTCACTGAAGGAACCTACCGTTTTACCCACCCGCTTACCCCAGTTGCTGCTGAATGGCGCTTCCGGTATTGCCGTGGGTATGGCCACCAATATGATGCCTCATAACCTTACGGAAGTAGTAGACGGTTGCATCGCTTATATTGCCAATAAAGATATTACCATAGACGAGCTGATGGTATATGTAAAGGCGCCTGATTTTCCTACCGGCGGTATTATTTATGGCATGGAAGGGATAAAATCAGGTATGCATTTTGGCCGTGGCAGGGTAGTGCTGCGCGGAAAACTGCATGTAGACACCAAGCCCAGCGGCCGGGAGTCTATCATCATTACAGAAGTTCCTTACCAGGTAAACCGGGATGCCCTTTGTGATCGCATCGGCCAGCTGGTGAATGAAAAAGTAATTGACGGCATTACCCATGTAAACAATGAATCCAACAATAAAGAAGGTACGCGTATAGTCATTGATTTAAGGCGCGATGCTATTGCCAACGTAGTCATCAACCAGCTGTACAAATACTCTGAGTTGCAAACGTCTTACGGTATCAACAATGTAGCCCTGGTAAAAGGCCGTCCAAAAACACTGAACCTGAAAGACATGATCAGTGAGTTTGTGGATTTCCGCATGGAAGTGGTTGTCCGCAGGGCCAATTACGAGCTGAAAGAGGCGCAGAAAAAAGCGCATATTTTACAAGGCTACCTGATTGCACTGGATCACCTGGATGAAGTTATCCGCCTTATCCGGGCATCTGCTACGCCCGACAGCGCCCGCGAGGCATTGCTGAATGCCGGCTGGGGACTGGATGAAATACAGGCCCGTGCCATCCTGGAACTGCGTTTACAGAGGCTTACCGGCATGGAAAGGGACAAAATAAAAGCAGAATTTGAAGAGCTGATGAAACTGATTGCTTCCCTTCATGAACTGCTGGGTAGTGAAACATTGCGGTTTGAACTGATTATAAAAGAGCTGGAAGAAGTAAAAAATAAATTTGGCGACGCCAGAAAAACAGAAATTACCTACCTTGACGACGAAGTAAGGATCAAAGACCTGATTAAGGAAGAAGATGTGGTGATTACCATTTCTCACCTGGGATATATTAAAAGAACTTCTGCCACAGAATACCGTGCGCAGCGCAGGGGCGGACGGGGCGTTATTGGTGGTAAAACCAGGGACGAAGATTATATTGAGCATTTGTTTGTGGCCTCTACGCACCATACCATGCTTTTCTTCACAGAAAAAGGAAGGTGTTACTGGCTGAATGTGTATGAGATTCCTGAAGGTGAGAAAACCAGCAAGGGAAGAGCTATCCAGAACCTTATCCAGATTCCGCCAGATGATAAAGTGAGGGCGATAATTGATGTAAATGATCTGAAGAATACTGAATTTGTAAATAGTCATAATATTGTACTCTGTACACGCAAGGGAATTATTAAGAAGACTTTGCTGGAAGATTTCAGCAGGCCCCGTTTGTCGGGTGTAAACGCCATTACCATTTTAGAAGGCGATGAGTTGCTGGAAGCCAAACTCACTGATGGTAATTGTGAGATACTGATGGCAGTAAAAAGTGGCCGCGCCATCCGCTTCCCGGAAGACAAGGTAAGACCTACCGGCAGGGGCGCCATTGGAGTTGCAGGTATTGAAGTGGAAGATGCTACCGATGAAGTAGTTGGTATGATCTGTGTAAATAAAGGAGACCTTTCAAAAACGGTGCTGGTAGTAAGTGAAAAAGGATTTGGTAAACGTACCCCTATTGAAGAGTACCGTATTACCAACCGTGGTGGTAAGGGGGTTAAAACCATCAGTGT
>JANPGT010000734.1:0-3705 GCA_031424135.1 Chitinophagaceae bacterium | reverse complement strand
CCTCACGCCTCACGCCTCACGCCTCACGCCTCACGCCTCACGCCTCACGCCTCACGCCTCACGCCTCACGCCTCACGCCTCACGCCTCACGCCTCACGCCTCACGCCTCACGCCTCACCACTCACCACTCACCACTAATTCGATATCCTGAACAATGGAATTTTCACAAAAAATACCGTGCCTTCGTGCTCTTTTGTTTCGAACCATAGTTCTCCCTTTGCCTGTTCAATAATATTCCTGCTCATGGCAAGGCCCAGCCCGGTACCGGAAGATTTGGTGGTGAAATTGGGTGTAAATATTTTCTCCTGCACCTGTTTGGGTATACCATCTCCATTGTCGGCTATCTTAACAATAATGTACTCGCCCACCAGCTCTTCAGACATTATAATTTTCTTATGGGTCTTATTTTCACTGGCTTCCACCGCATTTTGCAGCAGGTTGGTGAACAGGCGGTTTAACTGTGTTTTATCTGCAAACAAAATAATACGCTGCGGTACCGGGAACCATTCAAATTCAAGATTCTCCGTAGCCATATAGAGTGATACCAGCGAGTGCAGCATTTCATGTACATCAAATACTTCACTCCTGGGGTTGCCTATATTGGCAAACTGTGAAAAGTCTGCCGCAATTTTTGAAAGATGGTCTATCTGCTCTACCAGCGTTTTGGCAACAGCAGACGTCATCTCTTTTACATTGGGCGAATTATTGTCGATGGCTTTCTGCAGGTACTGTATGCTCAGTTTCATAGGGGTAAGCGGGTTCTTGATTTCATGCGCCACCTGCCTGGCCATTTCTCTCCATGCCCCTTCACGCTCACTCTTGGCCAACTGCGCAGCACTGGCTTCCAGCTTGTTCACCATCTTGTTGTATTCCTTTACCAATCCGCCAATTTCATCGTTCCGGTTCCAGGGTATTTCTTCATTTGTTTTACCCAGGTTAATAGCACGCATTTTATTGCTGATAAGCGTAAACGAAGAAGTAATGCGGTTGGTAATAAAAAGGGCAATGGCGCCGGCAATTAAAAAAATAAATGCGTTCAGGTTCAGTATGGTGACCAGGAAGTTGGATATTTCGCGCTTTAGCTCCGTTTGTGAATCGAAAGAAGGAATATTCAGGTAGGCATAGGCGTTTCCACCGGCATCTCTTACAGGACTGTAAATGCTCTGGTAACTCACTTTACCCATCTGCTCTTCGTTAATAAACTGTATCAGGTTTCTGTTGTGGAGGTTGTAATAGGCCTGCGGGTTTATCTTCTTGCTCAGTAAGCCTTTGCTGTACACATCCAGGTTGGAAGAAACTACCAGGTTACCCGCAAGATCATAAAAATTAATATCGGTACCATGTATTTCCGCTACCCTTCTTACCATTTTGCCCAGTTCGTCATCGTTTTGTGTTTCATAGAATTTCAGCATGTCATCAAAAGTCTCCCCCTTTACTATTTCAGTCTGCACCTGGTTGTTCATGATCTGTATGGCCTTGCTGAGCCTTTCAATATTATTCCTTTTATACCGGTTGATAAAGAAAAATATGGTGGCCACACTGATGACAAAGATGGAAATAAGGGTAATAAAAATAAAAGTGCCATGTATCTGGGATCGCAGGTTTACCTGGAAAAACTGTTTTACCAGGTGCCAGCGCAGCCTGGTTTGTATGAGTACAGAAAAAATGCGGAAAACAGACAGCAGTATAAGGAAAGTGGTGAACAGGTAAGAGAACAACGTCATACCCTCAATAATATAGCTGTCCTTCCGAACCATTACCACTACTTTATCTGTACTCTTATACCACAACTCATCAAATCCATTCTGCTTACGCTGCTCAAATTCAAGTTTGGGTAGTTGCTCCGGGGAGAGAATGGTAGGAAACTGGTACTCATTGTAATATTCCACCAGCCGCCCCGCCCTGTATACTGCAAAAGCCGAGTTGGAAGAATAATCCGACAGGTACTCCTGCTGCGGTTTGAAAAGTTCCGGTATCAATGCATCGTTCTTGTAACGCTTGGGAATAGCACGCACAAAGAAATACCCCACAGTATTTTTTCTTGCGGAATCCTTTACTTCTTTTTTGAAGATATACGAAAACTTGTCAAAAGATTTGGAGAAATAGCGGAGGTCGCGCACATTGGTAGAACGTCCTTCAATGCGGAATATAATATCCAGTGAATCGAAAGAAACAGGGTCGTCTTCATTAAAAAGCGGCCTGTGGTCTTCCGAAGAATCGAAAGTGTAAATCCTGGTGTCGTACTTATCCAGGTAGGCCGTAAAATTTCTATTGATGAGGCTGTCTTTCAGTGAATGGTTGGAACCCTGTACCCGGAACCTGTCAAAACTGGAAAAAAGAAAATCATTGTCAAAATAAGCGAGAGCGATACTCAGCAGCCGTTCGCTGGAAGGATCTGCCTGGATAGAAAGTCTTTCTGCAGTGCCCATCCGCTGCTGCAATTCTTTCTGCTGGTTTTCTATAACAATAATAGCAGAAATAGAAAAAGAGAAGATAAACAGCCATACCAGCACCTCTGAAATGGCCAGCTGGAAATTACTGCCGGTAATGAGGTGCTGCTGCATAAACCATACATAGGCCAGCAGCCAGAGCAGCACATAAATATTCAGCTGCACAAACGAATAACTGCGGATAACTGTAAGCATTACCAGGCCGGTTATGGCAATCAGTATAAGAAGCAGGTATTTTGAACTTTTCAGCAGCGGGGAAATCAACTGTAAAATAATCTGTGAAAGAAAGAAAAAACTGAGTGAGAGCGTAGCCAGTACCACAAAACCGCCCAGGCTGTTAATATTGATGAGGCTGAAAAAATTGGTTACGTTAAATGAAATACGCGAATCGGCAATCAGGCTTTTGATGATACTTGCAAATACAAAAGTGGTGACCACCATCAGTATTACCGGGAAGATAAGCGCCACCCAGTACCAGGTGTTTTTCCTGTCCAGGTTAAACCGCCTGTCACCCACTTCGCGCCTTATAAACAGTACAATCCAGCAGAAAAGAAAAGCATTGATTAGTAGATCTCCCAGCGAATTCAGTACCAGGCTGGAACTATAGGTACTGGGGTCAAAAAGTTCATATTGCCGCAGGTTGAGTGCTGCAGGGAAGAAATAAATAAATCCACGCAGTAATAAAACCATTCCCACCAGAAAGGCAATTCCCAGCAGGTAACCATAGGTAATAGAAAAATAGTGAGCGGCATTATGTACAATAATCAGCAGTAAGACAACCGCCATCAGGTTCAGTGTAAGGGTTACCCAGTTGGTATCATCTCTTTCACTTACAAATTTTGCCTGCAGAAAGAAAAGTGTTTTGCCGCTGATGCTGTTAACCGGGTAGTCGGTTTGTCTTTCAGTAATATTTACGCTTTTTTCTGCCTGCGGATAATTGACAAATTCTCTTTTCAGCGCGGGTATTTCCAGGGAATATTCGCGTCGTACCGGGATCAGTGCCAGTACCACCATCTGACGGTTGCCCGTAATGGCTACATGCCTCCTTACACATTCATACTGCCCGTTGGAGAGTTTTACCATTTCATTTGCATCATCACCCATGGGCATGGCAGGAGCCGGTAAAATCAATTGTGTGTTCCAGAATTTTAAGTCAATGCTGCCATCATAGTCTGTATTGTAGAGGAAGATGCAGTAAGGCCTGTCTTCCGTCAGTGCATTCAGCTCGCTGCCGGTATAGCGCTGGTCTGCCATC
>JANPGT010000733.1:0-22042 GCA_031424135.1 Chitinophagaceae bacterium | reverse complement strand
GATCCCAAACAATTTGAAAAGGCCAGCATTTATGAACCATTAACTGAAGACAATACCAAAAATCCATTACCCGAAAGTGCCAACCTTCAAAAGTACGCGCCCGCTGTAGGCAACCAGGGGGCCCAGGGTAGTTGTGTAGCCTGGAGCAGCGCCTACGCAGCCCGGTCTATTCTGGAATCTGCGCGTACCGGCCAGGCCGGCGAAAGCGTTAAATTCAGCCCTTCATTTTTATACAACCAGATTGGCCTGGATGGCTGCCAGGGCTCTTATATACAAAGGGCTATGGAATTCATGACCAAACAGGGGTCAGTACCTTACAATGCTTTTCCTTATACCGACCAGGATTGCAGTAGCCAGCCCGGCCAGCAACTGGTGCAGCAGGCGGCACAGTATAAAATGCGCGGCTATAACAGGCTGAGCCTGGGCGACCGCAATGATGTAATAGACCTGAATGCGATAAGGCAGAATCTTTCACAGGGGGCGCCCGTTGCCATTGGTATGATGGTGGGACAGAGTTTTATGCAGGACATGATGGGTAAGGATCTCTGGGTACCCGCACCCGGTGACGAAAGTATGCAGGGCTTTGGCGGCCATGCCATGTGCGTGGTGGGTTATGACGATAAAAAGTATGGCGGCTCTTTTTTAATTATGAACAGCTGGGGGCCACAATGGGGCAGTAATGGTTTTGCGTGGGTGCGTTACAGCGACTTTAAAAATTTTGTCCGCGAAGCTTATGGACTGGAACCCATGCAGCGCGTGGGCGCCGCTGCCAACCAGGCTTTTGAATGCGAAGTGGGCCTGGTGCCGGTAGATTATGATGCAGATAAGAAAAAAACCGTCACCAAAGGATATATTCGCCTGCGCACCAATGGCGATAATAAATTCATCACGGTGGGGCCTGTACGCAAAGGCACACGTTTCAAGATGGAAGTTAAAAACACCACCGAATGTTATATCTATGTTTTTGGGAAAGAAACGGACGGCAGCAGCTATACACTGTTTCCTTACCCCACTAAAGAAGATCCCACCAAAACAAAATACGCTCCTTTCTGCGGTATTGCCGGCTATCGTTTGTTCCCGGCAAGGCAAAGCCTGATGGCAGACAGTATTGGTACCAGGGACATGATGGCTGTGGTGCTCAGCAAGAAGCCGCTTGACTGGTACCGGCTAAACCAGCAGATTACCCAAAACCCCACACAGGATTATGCAGCCAGGATAAACACTGCACTGGGCAGCCAGCTGGTAAAAGGTGTACGCTACCTCAGTAACGGTAAGGGAAGTATGGCGTTCAGTACTACGGGCACAGAAAACGATGTAGTAGCCTGCATTGTGGAGATTGATAAGAACTGAGAAACGCGTAAATAAACCGGCACATTCTTTTATGAGCAGTACAACACTTGAATTCATAAGACTGATGAAACATCCTGTTAAGTTCAGGGTGTTTCTTTTGCTGAAGCTGCCGGCGGCTTTTTTTAGTGGCGTGCGCCTGAGAGAAATTGATGAAGCCCATGCTGTGGTAACAGTTCCTTACAAATGGTTTTCGCAGAATCCGTTTAAGTCAACTTATTTTGCCTGCCTGGCCATGGCCGCAGAGATGAGTACCGGTACTCTTTCTATGATGCACCTGCATAAGAGAACACCTGCAGTTTCTATGCTGGTAGTAAAACTGGAAGCAGTATATTTTAAGAAGGCTACCGGCATCACCCGGTTTACCTGCAACGATGGACAGGCGCTTAAGAGTGCCATTGAACAGGCTGTTGCCACACAGGAAGGACAAATATTTACTGCCAGGTCTTCCGGTGTTAATGCAGCAGACGAAAAAATTGCCGATTTTTTTATTACATGGTCTTTTAAAGCAAAAAAGTGAATAATGGATTGCTGATTTAGAGATTGGGAGATGCGACGATTTCTTCTGATGCAATGAACTGCAATAAATTATAAACTTCCTGCAACAGAAATCAAAAAATTCCTACATCACAAAATCAGAAATCATATGAAGATTGCTTTCCATGGTGCTGCGCGCACCGTTACCGGCTCCAAACATTTACTGACACTCACCAATGGCAAAAATTACCTGCTGGATTGCGGCCTTTTCCAGGGAATGGGCGACCAGACAGACAGCCTTAACCGCGACTGGGGTTTTGAACCTTCAAAAGTTGATTTTCTTATCTTATCTCATGCACACATAGATCACAGCGGATTGATACCAAAGCTGGTGAAGGATGGCTTTAAAGGAAAAATATTTTGTACGCCTGCCACCCGGGAACTGACTCAGATACTGCTGCTGGATTCTGCTGAAATACAGGAGGGCGATACCAAATATTCCAACAAAAGAAGGGCTACCAACAACCTGCCTTACCTGAGTCCGCTGTATACCATTGAGGATGCAAAAAACTGTTTTGACCGTTTCCATGTGATAGAGTATGGAGACTGGTATGCCGTTGATGAAAATATAACACTGCAATACACTGATGCAGGGCATATTATTGGCAGCGCAGCCGTACACCTGAAAATTAAAGAAAACGGCAAAACCAGCCGGCTAACGTTCAGCGGCGATGTAGGCCGGTACCGCGATGTTATCCTGCGGTCACCTGACGTTTTTTCGCAGGCAGATTATATACTTATAGAATCCACCTACGGTAACAGCCTGCATGATGATGTGGCTACTACTCCTGACCAATTACTGCAATGGATTGAAAAAGCCTGCCTGAAGAAAAAGGGAAAATTGATTATGCCCGCATTCAGTGTGGGCCGTACGCAGGAACTCTTATTTTCACTGAACCAGCTGGAACTGGAAAACAGGCTGCCGCCCATATCGTATTTCATCGACAGCCCCCTGAGTACAGAAGCTACCCAGGTAATGAAAAATTATCCCCGTTACTTTAATAAAAACATTCAGAAAATACTGGAGAGCGACAGCGACCCTTTTGATTTTAAAGGCCTCCGGCATATCAAATCAGTGGATGAGTCAAAATCACTGAATTATTTTAACGACCCCTGCGTCATCATTTCCGCCAGCGGCATGGCGGATGCAGGCAGGGTAAAACACCATATCAGCAACAGTATCGAAAACAGCCGTAATACTATTTTATTGACGGGTTATTGTGAGCCGCGTTCACTGGGCGGCAGGTTGCTGGCCGGCGCAAAAGAAGTAAGCATCTATGGTGTTAAGCACGAAGTAAATGCCGAAATAGCAGCTATACGCAGCATGAGTGCACACGGCGATTATGAAGACCTTAGCCAATTCCTTTCCTGCCAGGATGCAAAAGCGGTGAAGAAATTATTTTTAGTACATGGCGAGTACGAGGTGCAGATGGCATTTAAACAGCGCCTGTCTAAGAAAGGCTTTACTGATATTGAAATACCTGAGCAGCATTATGAAATTGGACTGACTTAGTGGCTGATCAGTTGATTGGTTGATTGATTTCGCCATTGTTGGTGTTTCCGCCGTTGGCGTTTTAACCAGCAACTGAGTTGCGGCCATTTTAAATTGTTAGCGAAAAAACCAGCAATGGCGGATAAATAGTCTGAAAGCAACGCGTGCACTAAACATAAAAGCCCTTCCACATGGTGGACGGGCTTTTACAATTTCTTGAATGGCTTGGGTATACACGTTTACATAGGCACTGGCTTTCATTCAATACGGGTTCATGGAAAAGGACGGCTGCGGGCTTGCATAAGATCTGGACGGTTGCAGGAATAAAGGATCAAAGCGAATGGTTTGATCAAAGGATTGGATATTAAAAAGGATAAGGGTATTGCGGTTTTTTAAGGAGTAGAGGATGGCTACGGTTTTCTACAGGTATCGTATCATCAACAGTGCAAAGATGTCTATTTGCAGGTTGCTATTTAACTTTTTTCGACAATAGCGGAAAAGCGGGCGATTTTTGGAAAGAAAATGCCGTTGGATGATCTTGTGGAGTCATCCATTGCAGGTGCCGGGTCCACGCCAGGTTACCAGCTGCCGGCCAATAGGTAAAAAGACAGTAATATCTTTGAAGCGTTTTGCAGAAACTGATAATTAGTCTGCTTTTTTTGCCGGGGAAAACGAAACAAGGCTTAGATAATGTTCAGTCGTTTCAACACTTCCTGTTTGTGTGCTTTGCTGATGGGTATCTCTTTGCCGCTGATGAATAACCCATTCTCCCTGATATTGCTTATTTTATCAATATTAATGATGTAGGAACGGTGTACTTTAATAAAACTTTGTTTGCTTACTTTTTCTTCCAGGTTTTTTATGGTGTTGTGGGTGATATATTTTTTTTCGCCGGTAACAAATTTCACGTAATCACCCATGCTTTCTATATAAAGAATATCTTCGTTGTTAAGGCGGATCAATTTACCGTCTGATTTAATAAAAATATGATCGATGCCGGTTTCGGTAATGGTATTTTCCGTTACCTGGGCAGCAGCAGGTGGAATTTTTTTGAGTGCATCCAGGAAGCGCTGGTAGGTAAACGGCTTCTTTAAAAAGTCGGTTACATTGTATTCAAATGCGTCAAATGCATATTCTGGTTTGGAGGTAGTCAGAATCACTTTAGGCGAATAAGCTATCTGGTCAAGCAGATCAAAGCCCGTTGCGCCTGGCATTTCTACATCCAGGAAGATTAGATCAACCACATTGCTGTTAAGAAACGCCAGGGCATCCGGCACATTGGAAAAATGTCCTTTAACAGCCAGCTGGCTACTTTTTTCGCAGCAGCGGTTCAGGTAATCGGCTGCCACCTGCAGGTCTTCTACAATAATACATGTTAGGCTCATAACGAATTAGCATTAAATGCTTTAAGGCGGGTATAGTCAGTCTGAATAATATCCTTTGCCTCCAGCAGTGCGTTTTTAATAAATATATATCCTTCGGTTATATCAGTAATAGCAGCGGCGCCTGAACATTGGTCTTCAAAGGCCTTGCACAAAGACTGTACCTCCAAAAGGCCTGTATAGCCAAAAGTTGGTTTAATCTTATGGATAGCTTTCCTGAGATCTTCTATATTCCCGGTTTCGTAGGCTAACTGCGCTGTACTGAAATCTGCGTCGAAGTGCTGGAGCGTGGTGCCAAATATCTCTTCTATGTACTCAAAATCGTCTGTATAGAGGCTGTACAGCGCTTCTGTGTCCATTTTTTCATTAAAAATGAACTGTTTAGGTAAAGTTTCGCTTCCCATAGGAAAATAGATGTTCAGGTTTTTCGTTATAGACCAGCGGCGTTTTCGTGAAAAAATGAAAAACACCTATCTAATAACTCTATGAAGCAAAAATTATTACATATTTCGTGGTCAATTTATCAGGATATTATAAATACCGGGGTAGATGAGGGTATTTCCAGGGACCAGGAAAAGAAAGTAATCCGGTTCAACCAGTTTATTATCCTGGCCCTGCTGGTAAACTGTGTTTCTGTAGGTATCTATATATACCACAAGCTGTATATAAGTGGCCTTATTAATATTACCTCCGCCTACCTCTTTTTGCTGGCTTACTATTTTAATTACCGTCGGCAGATAGAAATTGGCCGCATCCTCTCTATTATTAATATCAACCTTTACTTGATTATTATAAGCCATGTAGAGGGGCTCAGGTCCGGCGGCTATCTTTTGTATTTCCCTTATTTTCTGGCCATCACATTTGTAGTGAGTATACGTAGAAATTTTAAGGAACTGCTGCTGGTTTGCGGCATTACCCTGGTGTCTATACTGGTATGTATTTTGGGTAACCCACAGGTAAACGATATACAGATTATTAAAGAGCCAATGTATGCAACGCTTTACAACAGTAATCTTTTTGTTTCATTGGTATCTACGATATTCTTTTCTTATGCCATTCTCAGGCTGAATAAAGAGAATGAAGTAACTATACTGCAGGAAAAGAAATTTGGCGATACTATTTTCAACACTTCACTTGATGGTGTTTTTATTATTTATAATGAATCTGATACCATCGCCAACTGCAATCACCGCGCGCTTGAATTGTTTGAAGCACGCCACAGCAGTGAAATTGAGGGTACACCTGTGTCTAACTGGTTCAGCGATGAACATGTAAAGCACTTTAATTCCATAGAGCAGTCTGTTTCAGAAAACAGCAGGAACTGGCAGGGAGAGCTGGCCTTCAATACAAAGAAGGGAAAGAAATTTTACGGATATGTAAGTATCGTACCGTTCAATTACAAAGGTATCCGCTATACCAAAGTGAGCGTGCTGGATATCTCTGATATAAAAATCACTGAGTTTGAATTGATGAAGGCCAAACAAAAAGCTGAAGAAGCCGCCACCATCAAGAGCAGGTTTCTCAGCAATATGAGCCACGAACTGAGGACACCGCTGAATGGCATTATTGGCGCCTCTAATTTATTATTGCACGAGAATTACCTGGAAGGGCAAAAGCCGCAACTGGAGATATTGAAATTTTCTTCGGAGCACATGATGATGCTCATTAACGATATTCTTGACTACAATAAGATTGAAGCAGGTAAACTGCAGCTGGAAGAAGCGCCGGTGAATATTAAGGAACTGGCTGCCAGGATTGCTGCACAGTTTGCGCCGCAGATTACTTCCAGGGGGCTTTATTTCTACTCAGAAATTGACGAAGAGCTGGATACCGAAGTGTACACCGATCAGACAAGACTGAACCAGGTATTGTCCAACCTTTTGTCCAACGCCATGAAGTTTACCAAACAGGGTAGTGTATGTCTTATTGTGAAACGGCTTTTTGCGTCCAGCAGCAAGGTTACCATCCAGTTTATGGTGGTGGATACGGGCATTGGTATTCCGAAAGAAAAGCAACAGGAGATATTTACCAGCTTTACACAGGCAGATGTGGATACAACCCGAAAGTATGGCGGCACCGGCCTTGGACTGTCTATCAGCAAAGAACTGGTAAGCATGTTTAAGAGTGAATTGATAGTGGAAAGCAGCATGGGTAAAGGCAGTGTTTTCCAGTTTACAGTAGAATGGAAGATCAATACCTCGCGCAAAATGTACATCAACGAGGAGAGGGCAAAAGATCTTCGTCCGCTGGATGGCACAAGAATTTTACTGGCAGAAGACAATCCGGTAAACATGGCCATTGCAAAAAGATTTTTAAAAAAATGGGGAATTGAGCTAACCGAAGCCGTGAATGGCAAGCTGGCGGTAGACGCTTTCAGAAAAGGAGAATTTGATTTGGTACTGTTGGATCTGGAAATGCCCGAGATGGATGGCGCCACAGCCCTGCTGGAAATTAAAAAACTGAATCCCGAAATACCTATACTGGCATTTACTGCCGCCGCTTATGATAACATGCTGGTTGATCTGCTGCAAAAAGGATTTGTTGATTTCATTCCGAAACCGTTCAGGCCGGAAGATCTGCACAACAAAATATCGTTTCACCTCAACAATGCAAAAAGGGCGTAACAGCAAAATATTTTCTTTCGGGTGGCAGCGGTTCACGTTTAGCGGAACGCTTTTGAAATGTATTTGCAGTACGCCAAATTAAAAACGGGTTAATAACTAAGAATTTTTGATCTATACTTCAGCCATAAAACCGCATTGGTAACAATGGGTTAATAGTGGCATCACATTCAGGTAACCTCCGGATGTAAATTTTGCACGCAGTTAATGCTAACCAAAACATGCGCAAAATTTACCTCTGTATATACCTGTTGATCTCCGCGAATGTTTTTTCGCAGCTTAAAAAGCCAGACCCTTCCTACCGGGTGCAGCAAGGCAGCAATATCGTAGCGGCCAAAAATTATTACCTGCTTAGCATGATGCAGCAGGACCTGCAGGTAAAAGCCCTGTTTGAACATGACACCGTGCTAACCGCTGTCTTTACAAACAGCCTGGAACGCATGTCTCAGTCACTGGCAGCGTGTAAAAACGATATTTCCTGCTTCAGCCAGGCAATCCAGTTCAGCGATAGTGCCATAACAGTTATAGGTAGCCGTCTTGCAATGCTTTATCACCCGGGCAATGCGCTGGATAAATTACTGCAGCAGCATATTATTCCTTCCGGCACTTATGTATCGTTTCAGCAATTGACGCCGCAAGACCTGCTGGTAAAAGCGTGGGAGCAGGATGCCCGGGGAATAAACTTTGCCATTGCTGTGTATGCTGCGGGCAACAAGCCCAACTATCCCAATATCGATTCCATTGCTTTTAATGTGAAAGACAATGGGTATAGCCGCTTACTCTATTCTGCTGTATATACGGTGGTGGAAGAATGCAGGGGTAAGAAATTATTTTTTCTGCCACAGCTTACTGCGGCCCTGCGTTTTCTTGAACTCAATGAGCGGGAACAGGCTGCTGATTATGAACCTATGGAAAAAGGTGAAAATAAATTAGCTGTGGAGGCTCTGAAAAAAATCAATTGGCCGGGGTATAAGTATACAGTCATATTGGTGCCCGGCGCTGGTCCGGATCAAACCACGGTTGCCTTAAGTGCAGAGGGTATGCTCCGCTGCCGGCTGGCTTCATTACTGTACCAGCAGGGCCTTGCACCATTTATTGTTGTCTCCGGTGGTAGAGTACATCCCTATAAAACAAAATATTGCGAGGCAGTGGAAATGAAAAACTACCTGGTGGAGAAACTGCATGTTCCCGCCAATGCTGTTTTGATAGAGCCCCATGCAAGGCATACTACCACCAACATGCGCAATACGGCACGCCTGATTTTCCGCTATGGAATGCCATTTGAGATGCCTGCACTTACCTGCACCACACGTGGGCAGAGCAATATGATTGAAAACACACTGATAGATCGCTGTATACGGGAGCTGAAGGCGGCACCCTACAAAAACGGGAAACGCCTGAGCGACACGGTAGTGGAGTTTTATCCTTTGATAGAGGCACTGCATATCAATCCTTCGGAACCTATGGATCCGTAATGCTTTTTACTGTAAAACAAGCGCATGAAAATATTTTTTACACTTCTTGGCAGCATTATTTTCCTGGTATTTACCGCTATGACGGTTGACAGGGATATGTTAATTGAAAAAGTATACACTGTAGACTCGCTGGGTGCCTGCCAGGGTATCTCTTACCAGGATGGAAGGCTGTTTTTGTATGGCGACAGGGAAACCGGCGTTATCAGGGAGTATGCGCAGGAGGCAGACAGCCTGCGCTACCTGGGAAAAGAAATGCGGCTTACCCTGCACGATACAGACGTAATCAACCATCCTACCGGCATTGCCTATAATGGAAAAGACCCGGTGTTTATCGGCAACAGCATCCGCTTAAATAAAGAAGGTACAAAATGGCGTGCGGTGATTTATTGTGTAAACTGGAAAGGACTGCAGCAGACAGGAAGCCTTGATGGAAACCTGCTCAACACTATTGAAGACGATACCTGTATACAGGGTACCCGGCCTGAATATGTGCAATACAACAACAAGTGGTATGTGGCTACTGCCGACTATGGCAACAAGCTGAACGAAGTGCGGTTATACGATCCGGCTGTTTTACAAAAAGCAGCAAGAACATCGGCAAAGGGTGTATTGTATAAAAAATTCACCTGTACACCATGGGTGCAAAACCTGCATTGGATTGCGGCAAAGCAACAGTTGTTGCTGATCCAGAACCAGGTGGAAGGAAGGAAATGGCGCTTTACCTATATCGATTTGGCTGCTTCCATTGCCGCAGGCAAACAGCAGGTGGTAAGGGTGGTAGATACAGACACACCCGATGAACTGGAAGGATTCACCATGCTGGATAATCCGTCAAAAGGAATTGCAGTCAGCTCTTCACGAAAGGAAAATGTGCGTAAGCTGCGCATTCAATGGTGATGTTGCTTTTAAAAATCAACTACTAAATAAAAAAATATGCAGAACAAAAAGATGACCGGCAGCGTGGGCTGGATGAATCGCTGTCGTGTCTGGGTGCAGTTAGTATTATGTGTGTTGCTGTTGATGGCTGCACCCTTTGTGCGGGCTGCCGATGGCAATTCACCGGCAGGTATCAACCAAAAATACCTGCAGGTATTGGGTACGGTTACAGATGAGAAAGAAAAGCCCATTGCAGGGGTAAATGTGCTGGTAAAGAATACGCGCAAGGGCGTCACTACAGATGCAAAAGGGCAATTTTCTATTGAGGCAGCAGCTGGCAGTACACTGGTTATTTCCATTGCCGGCTATGTGTCGCAGGAAGTAATAGTAAATGAAACGGAGATAACTATCCGGTTGAAAGAAGATGCAAAAATGCTGGAAGAAGTATATGTGGGTTACCAGCGTTTAAGAAAAAGCGATATCACCGGCGCTATCTCCAGCGTGAAAGCCAGTGAACTGAACTTGAGTACTGCCACCCTCGGCCAGGCTTTGGTGGGTAAGGTAGCGGGTGTGCAAATCTCGCAGGTGAGTGGTGCGCCGTATTCCGGCGCAAAAATCCGTGTGCGTGGCATTGGATCGATCAATGCCAGTTCAGAGCCATTGTATGTAATTGATGGTTACCCTGCTGGGGGCAATGTAAGCCAGGGCCAGGGCAACGGGGGAAGCGGCACAGGTGGCTATAATCCCGCCACCACCGGTAATGATATCTTTATTAACCCGGAAGACATTGAATCCATAGAAATATTGAAAGATGCAGCGTCTGCTGCCATCTATGGATCCCGCGCTTCTGGTGGAGTTGTGTTGATTACCACCAAACGAGGCAGACAGGGCAAAGGAAAATTAAGTTACGACTACCAGCTAAGCAGCCAGCAGCTGGCAAAAAAAGTTGACCTGTTAAATGCCAGCCAGTTTACCGAACTTTTTGTAAACGGACGCAACGCCAATTATAAAGACATCCTTATTTCAAAAGGGGTAACCTGGAACGACAGCTATTATTCTGATGACAATGCTACCAGGGTAACCAGGGCAGGACAAACGGCTACCGGTTGCTCTGTATGTATCATAAAAGATTTATATGATTTTTCTGCACAGAAAGTTATTCAGCCCAAATACAATACAGACTGGCAGGATGTTTTGTATGATAATGCTTTGATGCAGCGCCACAATCTTTCCTTCTCCGGTGGCAATGCAGGTACCCGTTATTTTATTAGCGGTGGTTACCTGGATCAGCCCGGTATTTTAAACAGTACGTTCCAGAAAAGGATTAACCTGCGGGCCAACATAGATGCAGATGTGTCTAAAAAAATGAAGGTGTCTGCCAATGTATTTGTAACCAACACCAATAACCGCGAAGTGCAGGAAGGCCGTTTTAACCAGGGGCCTGTTTTGGGTGCGCTGGTGTATATGCCTATTTTCCCGGCTTATAATGCCGATGGCAGCCTTGCCCTGGCAAATACCGGCGCCGGTGCGCAAACAGATGGCTTTGCTTATTCATTCCAGGGTATTGAGAATCCGCTGGCGCTGGCACAGCGTGTGAAAATTACCCGCAAAGGTACCAGGGCTTCATACAACGTGAATGCCACGTACGAAATCATAAAAAATCTTTCATTCAAAGCCAACCTGGGCGGAGAAACTTATACCGAGAAATACGAGTATTACTATCCTACCAATTTAAGCAGTGGTATCAATCCTCCCGGATCGCCGCAGGCTATCCTGGCTGCTAATGCGTCGTCCCAGTTTTTTAACCTGCAGGACAGGCTGGCAGAGTTTACCCTTAATTATAAAAAGCAATTTGGTAAGCACAGTTTTGATGCGCTTGCAGGTTACACTGCCCAGCAAACCAATACGGATATAGTGGCAGTAGCTACCAAAAATTTCACTAATGACCTTGTACCGGAAATTACAGCAGGCGGTTCAACTGCAGGTGATTTTTCTATGCAGTCCAATACCGGCAAATCCACCACCACCCTGCTCTCTTACCTGGCAAGGGTTGTTTATAATTATGAGAAACGTTATTTCATTACAGGTTCATTCCGTACGGATGCTTCATCCCGTTTCGGTCCTTTGAACCGCTGGGGTAAGTTTGGGTCCGTTTCTGCAGGATGGACTATTTCCAATGAATCATTTTACCACGACTGGCTGGGCAGCAATTCAGTTTTAAAATTGCGTGCCAGCTGGGGTTTAACCGGCAATAATAATATTGGTAATTACAGGTATGAGCAGGGCTTAACGGGTGCCGGTGGCGAAGTAATTGGCAATACTGTATACAATGCCACCTGGGCAGGAGGACTGACCGATGCCAGCCTGGGTTGGGAATCTACTGCCCAGTACAATGTGGGTGCAGATGCTATCCTGTTGAATAACCGCCTGTCTGTTCTATTTAATGTGTTTACCAGCAAGTCTTATAACCTGCTGTACAACAAAAGTATTTCTGCCTTGTCTGGCGCTACATCCATACTCACCAACCTGCGCAATTCAAATATCAGCAATAATGGATTTGACCTGCAGCTGGATTATAAGGTTATTCAGTCGAAAGACTTCAACCTGAACTTCAGTGGCAATATTACTGCCAACAGGAACAAGGTGGTAAGTCTGGGGGGTGCCAGCGAAATACAAATCAATGGTGCTGAGAGAAGTTATATCACCCATGTTACCAGGGAAGGTGATCCGGTCGGATCTTTCTACGGCGTAAAAGTAGCCGGTATGGTAAAAGAAAGCGATATGGCCGCTGTTAATGCAGACTGGTCAGCGTACAAGGCCAATGGCAATAAATTTCCAGCAGGGTATAAACTACAGGCATTCCCTGTTTCTACCTTCTCCACTACGCCATTAAGCCCGGGTGATTTATATTTTACTGATAAAAACGGAGATGGAATAATAACAGACGCAGACAAAGACATTATTGGATCGCCCTATCCAAAGTTCACCTATGGTTTTGGTGTTAATATGAATTACAGGGCTTTTGATCTGAACGCATCTTTCAACGGCTCAAAAGGTAATAAAGTAATAGACGGGCAGGATTATTATATAAGGAATATGGAAGGTTCCGGCAACCAGTATGCAGTAGTGGAGCAGCGCTACCGGAGCGAGGCCCAGCCAGGCAACGGGAAGGAATACCGTGCGTCGCGTGGTGGTTCGCAAAGCAACAGCACCCGCCTTTCTGATTATTACCTGCAGGACGGGTCATTCTTCCGGTGCACAGGCATTACGCTGGGCGTAAATCTTACCCAGCTGGCTTTTACAAAAAAGATTGGTATCAGCGGCCTTCGTTGGTATGCTTCAGTAGACAATGCCTTTACCATTACCAAATACCTGGGCTATAACCCGGAAGTTGATTTTAACAATGGATCCAATCTTACACCCGGTGTTGACTACGGTAAATACCCCCTGGTGCGTTCTTTCAATACAGGTATTAAAGTACAGTTTTAGTAACGCGACAAACAACATGATTATGAAAAAGATATTTTCAATACTATTAATGCTGGTACTGCTCATTGGCTTCAGCAGCTGCAGTAAATCTTTTCTGGAACAAACCAACCCCAACGGCGTATCGGTAGATAACGGCTATAAAACCGAAGCAGACATTACTACAGGCGTATATGGGGCATACCAGGCTTTAAGAAGCAGCAATTGCGTAGGAGAGGGAGCACAGCTATGGACAGACGACCGGGCTGACGATGTGAATACGACCGATAATCAGTCCAATAACGGAGAGCCTTTCCAGTTTAGCGCTTTTGCACTTGTGCCCAGTAACAGTTACCTGCAAAGCCACTGGACTGCTTTGTATGTTCCTATTTCCCGCGCCAATTTAATTCTCTCTATTATTAGCGGTATTCCCTTTACCAACGAGACTACTAAAACGCAATACATCGCAGAACTGAAATTCATCAGGGCATATATGTATTTTAACCTGGTGCGTGAGTTTGGCGATGTACCGCTGGTGACAGAGCGTTTAACATCTGCAGAGCAGGCAGCGGCACTTACAACGCGCCAATCAAGAGACAAAGTGTATGCGCAGATTATTGCTGATCTGAAAGATGCTGTGGGCAGCAACCTGCCAGTAGCACAAACAGCTGCCAATAAAGGCCGCGTGTCTTTGCAGGCTGCCAATGGCTTACTGGGCCAGGTATACCTTACCATGGCTACCAACCTGGATGCAGCAAAAAGCCAGGAAAATTTGAACAACGCAAAAACTTACCTGTTGGCTTGCTTCAATCAGAAGACATTTGCCAATCTTTCTGACATACCTTTTGTGGATGTTTTCGATGTAAGCAAGAAAGCTACCAATCCGGAAATTATTTTCCAGATAGTATACAAGCAGGGAGATGCCAGCTATTCATCATCACTTGCCAGGACAAACCAGGCAAAAGGAGAAACCATTAATTCCTTGTTTGTCTCACAGGCAGCGGGCGGCCTGCTGACAAAGGACCTGCTGAATGAATTTGAAACCGGCGACACGCGCACCAATTTTTCTGTCAAGTATGCAGCTGCCACTTCGGCCTATTTTATTACCAAATTCAGGGATGCCAGTGCTACGGCAGGTACGCTGGGCTATGGTGGCAACGACTGGATACTGTTGCGCTATGCAGATATTATATTAAACCTGGCCGAGGTATATATGTACTTAAATGACAATGCCAACGCAGTTAAATACCTTGATATGGTTCGCGCAAGAGCCGGAAGGCCATTGTATGCAACTATGATGACGGATGCAGCCTATGCAGCAAAATATCCCACGCTGAAACTGGCCATATTGCACGAACGCCGCATTGAGCTGGCTTTTGAGCATCACCGCTGGCACGATTTAACCCGCTTTTTTAATGCGACGGAGCTGGTGACTTTCTTCAAAGCAAAAAGCCAGGCCAATTACGATAACTCTCCGTTAAGTAATATTACAGTGAAGGATTTTTATTTCCCGATACCCTATAATGAATACAAATTGAATCCGCAGACAATGCCGCAGAATACAGGTTACTGAGAATATTTTTTTCCAACACAGGCCGTCTCAATGATTGATTGGGACGGCCTTTTTTTTACACTGCTGCTGTTGACAGCTGCTGAGGGGAGAATTTATTGGCGCGGATGTGTAATAAACAAGGAGGATGAACATTCTTCAATGATAGCGTTGGCAAGACTTTCCCTAAAAAAGCGGGAGACAGGACTTCTGCCGAAAGAACCCATTACTACCACGGCTTGCGGTATGCCCCTGATATAATTAACCAGGGTTTCTTTCAGTTCGCCATTCAGCATTTCTATGGATACATTACTATAGTGGCGGTTCAGCCAGTTGGTAATATATTTTTCACCCGGCAGAACCGGGTTTTCATTTTCTGTTACCCACAGCAGTCGTACAGCAAGATCCTTCCATTCAGGAAAGAGCTGTGAAAATGTTTTTATGGCAAACATGCTGGCATAGTTACCATCATACGTAAACAGCAATTTCGTTTGGCTTTCGGTGGAAGCAGGTAACAGCAAAACAGGACAGTGGGCGTCTGCCAGTAAGTCGGCCAGGTGATAGCTGCCCGGCGCTGCCCGCGCATCTGCCAATATATAATCTGCAAAGCTGCTGATGCCAATCAGTGTGCCAAGTGTCATCTCTTTGCCGGGTTCAATGGAGTAGGCAACATTGGCTGCCTTACATTTGTCTTCAAACAGGCAAATATTGTCTTTTAGTAGGTCATCGTTTTCTTCTTCAATTATTTTACCACTCAGCCTGTTCCTGGTAAGCGAAAGATCATTAGGGAAGGGATAATTATATTCTTCAAAGGCGGGTGAGTGGCTAAGAAATACTGTATGCAGAAAAGCTTGACCAGTTTTAGCCAGTGATACAGCATAGTCTGTAAGGTGGTACGGTGCCAGATCACCATTTAATACCAGTAATACTATTTTCATGACTGCAGGTTTTTAATGAACGGAATTTGATTTGAGCAGGCAGTAGTTAATGCAAAGCCCTGTAAGGCGCTTTATATGGGATGAAAGCTTTTTGTAAGTTACTATATATGAAAGACAAACTGGACACACCAGCAATTATAAAATGATGATTTTATAACTGCATCCACTTTCTGGAAGGTAAAATGATAATGTACTATTATAATAACAGTGAAGCGTATTTTTATCTCTGACAAATCAGGAACGGATGCCGGGTGTGCATTTCGCAGTCAATACTATCCTTGCTGCTTCGGGGCTGCAGTTTACATTAATCCGCTAATACCGGAATGCGGCCGGGCACCAACGCTGCCTTTACATAATGACCTGCCGTTTCATTGCTACCGGAAATAAGCCACCAATAAAGACTCCAAATCAGGCTGGCATATAAACCCCGGAAAGATTTGTTGATAAAAAGAGGGGCCTCATTTCCTTCCAGGTCCATATGCAGGCTGCAGGCTGCCATTGGTTTTAGTCCACCCAGATCGTATATGACCAGTTCTGAAACAGGCTTGTTGTGAAAAAAACTAAATTCAATTCTATGCTGTTCATATAAAATCACACCGGATTCTTTATTCGGGTCTCCGTTTTCTACCTGTATGCTGGCTTCATGAAATCCATATTCATTTCTTATAGTAAACTGGTTGCTTCTTGCACCACGGAGATCAATAAAAAATACACGTTGCTCGCCGTTGCAATTTAGCCTGGCTGATTGCTGCACCGGATGATACCGCAACGTTTCCCTGATAACTTTACCCTCCACCAGGTTGTATGCCTGCACGGCGGTGAGCGATTTGGTAATTCTGATCCATTTCATATAAGCTGATGTTGATTTGAAATTCAAGGTAAGTGCTTTTTGAAGCAGACAAATGCACTGGTTTGTCACAAAATTCCTACCACTGCGGCAGGTCTGTGATAGTCAATAGTTTGCAGGCGAAGCCGTGCAAAAACTTAACATTGGCATTATTAAGTTTGCGTTAACTTTATACCTGTTGTCAATAAAAATAAAATAATAGCGTATATGGAAAAAGCAGTTCAACCCCCGGTGCTTGTTAAAGCGCTGTCTAAAAAGGAAACTAAAAAAGCAGTGTTCGAAAAATTGTCCGGTGCATTGTCGGAGTATAAGAATAGTTTCGGAAAAAAGGAATTTGAAAGCAAACTAAAAAAGGCCAGCAAACTTTTTGCCGTGGATATTGCCAGGAGTATAAAAAAAGAAAAAAAGCCAGCTATTGCTAAAAAAACGGCTAAACAGAAATAACTACGCTAACCTGTTGATTTTTGGAGACCCATTGCACCTGCTGCAATGGGTTTTTTATTGGTGGTTTATTTGATCCGTATTTTAAAAGAACAGCTGCCTGCCCGGCATCCAGGGCAAGCAGCTGTTGACAGTTACGGTCAAAATAAATTAAGGTTTCACTACCAGCACCTGGAAGCTGCCCGGAATGACAGATGGCCTGCGCTCACCCGGCGCGGTAGCGCCCAAATCGGCAGCTGGCAGGTAAAGGGTATGCAATGACTCATTGATGGTAAGTGTGCGGGCGCTTTTTTTTGTAGGCAGGTTGGCGGTTACGGTAAACTTATTGGCATTGTCTTCGTGAATAATCGTAAGCTTTCCTTCCCCGCAGGAGGCAAAAATGTTCTTCAAGCCATTGTCAAATGCAACGCCATCGCAACCATCGCCAATGGGAACCTTTTCAACCATCTTGCCATTGGTAAAATCTATAACCATTAAAAGTTTATCGCAACCGGCAAACAATCTTTTTGTTTTTAGATCAATGGCCAGCCCGGTAGGACCTTCTGCAGGCGCTAATGACCAATGATTTTCTACTGTATGGGTACTCATATTGATAACCACGATTTCGTTTTTGTCTTCAATATTTACATATAATCTCCCCGCCTCATTACTTACCGCAGTTTCAGGTTTTCCACCTACAGGGATGGTGGCCACTGTTTTCTCAGTTACCGGGTCAATGATGGTAAGGTCATTGCTTCTTCCATTGCAGGTGATAATTGTTTTCGAAAAGGGTTCGTACATAATCGCATCCGGGTTCTGGCCAGTAGGTAACTGGCCCAGTACCTGGTTGGTCTTTACATCAAATACGGAAATATTATTCGTTCTGCCATTGCTGGTGTAGCCCTTGCCCAGCGAAGGCACAAATGCTATCCCATGTACACCTGCCGTATTGGGAATAATACCCACAGAATCTCCGGTGGTTTCATCCAGTATATTTACCTGGGTGCTGTGCGATACATAGAGCCTGTTATTGCCCGGGCCTACGGCGATATAATCCCAGCCGCCACTGCTGGCAATATGATAGTTGTCCGCAATGTGGTAGGTATTTGTTTGCGCTGCAAGGATACTGGTGATAAAGATACAGGAGCCAAGTATTACAGCCGCCACTAAAAAACGCTGGTTTTTTTTCATGATTTTTTTGTTGTGATGAATAAATGCGGGGGTTCTGCTGCAGGGTATATGGTCGTTAACATGCGGTCTTATAATTCAAACCTATGTTTCAATTCTGTGTAAATTCTGTAGTAATACACAATCTCTTCCGCGGCGCTGTCTGGTATAAGTGCTGTTTATAATGTTGTTTGTGCCTGGCCGGCAGACGCTTCCGTGTTTTTTTGCTTATATACAATCCGCAGCAGGCTGGGCAATACAATCAGCAGCAGCGGCAATGCAATGATAAATCCGCCGATAACTGCAATGGCCAGCGGCTGGTGCAGTTGTGCGCCAGCGCCAATACCCAGTGCCAGCGGCAGCAGTGCAATGATGGCGCCAAGGGCTGTCATCAGTTTTGGCCGCAGCCTTGTAGAAATAGAATAGATGATGGATTCATCTACCGTGCGTTCCTGCAGGGCTTCTTTGAACTGTAAAAAAGTAAAGATGGAATTTTCGCCAATGATACCCACTATCATAATGAGGCCGGTGTAACTGCCTACATTGAGGGGCGTCTCTGTGATGTACAATGCAATATAACTGCCTGCTATACCCAATACGGCTACCACAAGTATCAAAAGCGCAATTTTGAACTCACGGAACAGGAAGAGAATTACACCAAACACCAGCAGGCTGGCAGTAATTAATATAGTTAACAGCTCTTTAAACGATTGCTGTTGTTCTGCAAAGGCGCCTCCATATTCAATATGATAGCCTTTGGGGAGTGTTATTTTTGAAGCCACTTCGCCTTGTATTTTTTTTATAACTGTACCCAGGTCGCTGTTCTCCAGCCTGGCTGTTACCACACCCATCGACTGCAGGTTTTCACGCTGTATCTCTGCATCACCTGCCAGCAGCTGTACACTTGCCAGGGAGCTGATGGGATTTAATTTACCACTGGGTAAAAATACCTGTAGGTTACTGATGTCTGCCACGCTCATTTTCCTGTTATCGGGATAAACAATGCGCACCGGGGAAAGCTGTTCTTTTTCCAGAATATTTCCTGCAATATTTCCTTCCATGGAAGTCTGCAGCTGGTATTGAAGGTTCAACGGGGTAATACCAAATTGTGCCAGTTTGCTGTAATCAGGTGTAACACTCACAGAAGGGCCTGCAATTACGATACCGTCAAATACATCTGCGGCACCAGCTGTGCCGGAGATTAGTTCAGCCACCTGCTGCGACAATGACTGCAATTGCTGCTGGTTATCTCCAAATATCTTTACTTCAATGGGCTGCACAGAGGTCATAAGGTCGCCCAGCATATCGCCGATGACCTGGCCAAAATCAATGCGGAGCGCAGGTTGGGTAGCTTCTACTTTTTTTCTTATATCTGTAATTACTTCTTCGGTAGAACGCTCCCTTTTTGGTTTTAACTGAATCAGGTAATCACCGGTATTGGGTTCGGTAATAAAGAATCCCATCTGCGTACCCGTTCTGCGTGAGTAGGTGCTTACTTCGGGGATGCGTGTTACAATTTTTTCCACCTCGCGCAGCATACGATCTGTTTCTTCCAGCGACGTACCCGGCGGAGAGGCATAATCAAGTACAATACTGCCTTCATCCATTTCCGGCAGGAAGCCTGTTTGCAACTTTGGCAGAATTACAATAATGGAGAAGATAAGCGCTGCTGCAAAGGCAAAAGAAATTACCGGGCGTTTGATAAAGAAGCTTACCCAGCGCTGCGATTTTACCGGGTGGGGGTTGGCTTCTCTTGTGTTGCCAGGTTTTTCCCGCGTAAGCAACAGGTAAATCACGGGCAGGCCTATCCAGGTTACAAAAAATGAACAGATGAGTGTGATGATCATGGTATTGGTAAGCACTTTGAAATAAGCACCCGCTACACCACTCATTAAAATGAAGGGAAAAAAGATGACAATGGTACTGATAGAGGAGCCAATCATGGCCGGCAATAAATAGCGGATGGCTTTCTGCAGCAGGTTGCGGGTAGGCTCACCCGGATGCTCTTCGTGGGTGCGGTGGATTTGTTCTACTACCACAATGGCATCGTCAATGATCAATCCTATGGCGGCGGCAATGGCGCCCAGGGTCATAATATTAAATGTATAACCAATGGCATACAGCACAATCAGTGTTAGACACAGGGTTATAGGTATGGTGATGAGTATGGTGGTGCTGGCTTTCAGGGAGCGGAGAAAAATAATGGCTACAATGATGGCAAGGGCCAGCCCTATCCATAAACTGTCTGTAACACTTTTTACTGATTCGTTTACAAAATCAGCCTGTACATAATCAGGTTGAATGCTGACGCCGGCCGGCAATATAGCCTGCAGGTTTTTTATTTTTGCTTCCATGGCGGTGGAGAGATCCACCAGGTTGGCATTGGGCTGTTTTATAACTGCTACCAGTAGGCCGTCTTTGCCATTAGCATTGATCTTTGTGTATTCTATTGCTTCGTGTACCTGTACTGCTGCAATATCCTGCAGGCGCACAATCCGGTGCCCGTCATTTTTAACAACAATGTTTTCAAGATCTGTTACAGAATGCACCATGGCATCAGTAACCGCCAGGTAGAGAAACTTGTAGTCTGCCAGGTAACCGTTCGATTTAATAAAATTCGTCTGCCCAAGCGCGTTATTGACCAGGTCGGGTGTTAAGCCCAGTGTGCTCAATTTGCGCTGGTCCAGCTGCAGCCAGTATTCTTTTGTTTTCCCGCCAATGATACGTACTTCGGAAACACCAGGTACCTGCGACAGAAACGGTTTGATGGTATAATTGGCCAGCATCTTCAGTTCTACCGGCGATTTGTTATTGCTTTCAAGGGTATACCCCATCACCGGTAAGATGGAGGGATTCATTTTTTCTACCGTAATCTGCACGTCGGGCGGAAGCTGGTTTCTCACCTGGCTAATCTTAGACTCTATCTGCTGCTGGCTGAGATCAATATTGGCCTGCCAGTCTATGAATGCAGAAATTTCGCAACTGCCCCTGCTGGTGGTGCTGCGGATAAGTTGCAGGTTGGGAATTTGTTTAATGGCGTTCTCCAGTGGTTTGGTAACGGTAACCATCATCTTATTTACCGGCTGCAGCCCTGCGTCTGCAATGATTTTTATTTTTGGAAAAGTGATATCAGGGAAAAGCGATGTCTTCAGGCGGCTATAGGCAAAGACGCCGCCGGCCATTATCAGCACCAGCACTACCGTTACAGGATTTTTATAAGAAACAAAAAAGTTTTTCAACATTGCGGCGGGTTGGTTAGTGAATAATGGTAACTTTTGCAGTGTCTGGCAATCCGTAGTGACCGGTAAGCAATACCCGGTCGCTGCCATTTAGCGGGGGAGATAAAATCTCCACGCGGTCCGGGGTTTCAATGCCTTTGGTAACCGGCATCTTTACTGCGGTGCTGCTGTCAATCATTTTCATAATCCAGAAGACAGACTGGGTTTCATCCGTTAGTACTGCTGCTTTGGGCAGGGACACAGTATTGTTTTTCAGGCTTTTTATTATCCGCACTTTTGCAATCAGGTTTTCGGGAATGGAATGCCCCGCATTTACTTTTATAAAAATGCTTTGGGTCTGTGAAGCAGGATCTACGCTGGGCAGGGATCCTGACACTGTGCCGGTTAGTTTTTCTCCGTCGGGCAGCAGCAGCTCAACTTTTTTTTTGTTTTGCAGATATGGCTTTAACTCGTATGGCAGATCAAGCAGAAAAGCAAAGCTGTTGATATCGCTTACAACAGCCAGCTGTTCTCCATCCTGTACATAGTCGCCTGCCTGGTGATTCAGTTGTGTAATAAAGCCCTGGCTGCCCGCCCTGATACTGTTGGTGCCGGAGAACCGGAAACTGGAATCCAGCTGGTTAACAGCATTGCCGATGCTGGTAGCTTCCTTGGTTTTTACGGTAAATAATACCTGTCCTTTTTTTA
>JANPGT010000732.1:0-1942 GCA_031424135.1 Chitinophagaceae bacterium | reverse complement strand
GCCACCCGGAATGGGATATTGTGCAACTCGCTGGCAAGTTCAGCAATAAAATAATGGTGAGCTTTGCCATGCTGGGCATTATCATTTCTACACTGGCTACCAATATTGCCGCTAATATTGTAAGCCCGGCCAATGATTTCTCTAATCTGTCGCCCAACAAAATAAATTTTAAAACAGGTGGCTATATCACTGGCGTTATTGGCATCATCATCTTTCCCTGGAAACTGATTGCGGATCCCAATGGCTATATTTTTACCTGGCTGATTGCCTATTCCAGCCTGTTGGGGCCGGTGGGCGGCATTATGATTGCAGATTATTTCTTTATCCGGAAAAAAACACTGCTGGCCGATGACCTGTATAAACACCAGGGCGCTTACAGCTATGGCAATGGGTTCAATACAAAAGCCGTCATAGCATTGCTGCTGGGCATACTACCCAATATACCCGGCTTTCTGTTGCAGATAAAATTAATTTCAGCGACTGCTTTCCCTGAATGGATAGCACATTTATATAACTATGCCTGGTTTGTGGGATTTTTGGTGAGTGGGTTTGTTTATTTGCTACTAATGAAGAAAGAAAGGGATAATGCAGTCCCTATTACTGCATCGTCACAAATTGTCATGATGAATAACCCGAAATAAATTACTATGACTACGCTGATAAAAAACGGAAGAATTATCACGGCCTCCGATGATTACATCGCCGACATATTCATTGAGGGAGAAACGATTTCCGTCATCGGCAAAAATTTAAATATCAAAGCTGATAGCGAAATAGATGCCTCCGGCAAACTGGTATTTCCCGGCGGCATTGACCCGCATGTGCACCTGGATATGCCGTTTATGGGCACGTTCAGCAGCGATAGCTACGAAACCGGCACCCGTGCCGCACTCTACGGCGGCACTACCATGGTAATTGATTTTGTATTGCAAACCCAGGGCAAGTCTTTACAGCATGCGCTGAACGACTGGAGAAGTCGCAGCGATAACAACTGTGTGGGTGATTACAGTTTTCATATGGCTGTAACTGACTTTAATGAAGACACAAAAAAAGAAATTCAGCATTTTATAGAAGAGGAAGGCATTGTCTCTTTCAAAACATTCATGGCTTACAAAGGTGCCTTAATGATAGACGACCGGCAGATGATTGGTCTTATGGAAGAAGTTAAAAAATGCGGTGGCCTCATCAATGTGCATGCTACCAACGGAGACATGATTGATTACCTTGTAGCCAAACACCGCGCTGAAGGCAAGCTATCGCCCCTCTACCATTATTTATCGCAACCTGAAATTACCGAGGCGGAAGCCAGCGAACGGTTTGCAGACATGGCCAGCTATACCGGCTGCCCGGGGTATATTGTGCATCTTACCTGTGAAGGTGCCCTCAACGCAGTACGCAACGCCACTAAAAGAAATCAAAAAATATTTGTAGAAACCTGTATCCAGTATTTGTTGCTGGATGCCTCCCTGTATGAAAACAATTTTGAAGGCGCAAAATGGGTAATGTGTCCGCCGCTGAGACAGAAGAAAGACCAGGCCACACTATGGGCGGGTATTAACCAGGGCCTGGTGCAGGTAGTGGCTACTGATCACTGCCCTTTTAAATGGGAGCAAAAGCTGATGGGTAAAAACGATTTCTCCAAAATTCCTAATGGCCACCCTGCTATAGAAAACAGGATGGAGCTGCTCTATAGTGAAGGTGTTGCCAAAGGGAAGATTACGATGAATAAGTATGTAGAGGTTACCAGCACCAACGCCGCAAAAATATTCGGCATGCATCCCCGCAAAGGCTGCATTGCAGTAGGCTGTGATGCAGATATTGTTATTTTCGACCCCAATGAAAAACATGTGCTGTCTGCCGCCACGCACCACATGAATGTAGATTACAGCGGGTATGAGGGATGGGAAATTACCGGTAAAGTAAAAACAGTGCTGTTGAGAGG
>JANPGT010000731.1:0-4730 GCA_031424135.1 Chitinophagaceae bacterium | reverse complement strand
CTCAGCGTCTTTGGGTAGTTTAGACTTTATTCCCCGCAGTGCGGTAACCACTGCCGAGGGTATACCATTATAATTGCCCAGCACAGCAATCGCGTTATCGGCATTGGGGCCTACTACTGCAATTTTTTTTAATTTTTTACTCAGTGGTAATACCCGGGCTTCGTTTTTTAGCAGCACTATTGATTCCCTGGCCATTTTTAGCGCATGTTCAAAGTGTTCCGGGCTTTCAATAACCGATTCAGGTATTTGCGCATATTTCACCATCGATACCGGATCAAAGAGCCCCAGCCTGAACCGGATCATAAACAAGCGGGTTACTGATACATCCACCTGTTTTTCGGATATTTTGCCATTCTTCACCGCTTGAACCAAAGACGCAAAGGCGTCGGTTCCGCATTCCACATCGGTACCGTGCAATACGGCATCGGCAGCGGCGGCTTCAGCGTTGGGGTGGGTTTTGTGGTTCTTAAAAAAATCATCAATTCCCCAGCAGTCAGATGTTACATAACCCGAAAACTTCCACCGCCTGCGCAGTATATCTGTCATCAGTTCATCGCTTCCGCAGCAGGGCTGCGCTTTAAAAGCATTGTAGGCACACATTACACCGGCAACATGGACTTTTGTAACCAATTCTTTAAATGCAGGCAAATAAGTATTCCACAGGTCATAATCAGTAGGGTCTACATTAAATACATGGCGCGAAGGTTCAGGTCCGCTGTGCACGGCATAGTGTTTGGCACATGCGGCTGCATGCAGGTATTTTGGATCGTCACCCTGCAGACCGCTAACAAAAGACCTGCCCATCATAGCAGTAAGAAACGGGTCTTCACCATATGTTTCCTGGCCCCTTCCCCAGCGCGGATCGCGGAAGATATTGATATTGGGTGTCCAGTAAGTAAGGCCTACAAAACGTTGGCCGGCCTTGCCTTGTTGATTGGCTTTGTTATAAACAGCTCTTCCTTCTGTTGCAGCATAATCGGCCATCAGTTTCAGCGAAGCGGTGTCAAATGTGGCCGCCATAGCAATTGCCTGCGGGTATACCGTTACATTATAGGGTGTGCGTGCAACTCCATGCAGCACTTCATTCCACCAATCATAGGCAGGGATGCTGAACCGCGGAATAGCTGGCGCGGCATTCAGCATTTGAGCAACTTTTTCTTCCAGCGTTAACCTGGAGACCAGGTCATTCACCCTTTGTTCAAATGACAGGGAAGTGTTTTGAAAAGGGTATTTTGACTGGGCAGTAATTTTACCGGAAAACAATGCATAGCAGCTAAACAAAACAATGGAAAAAAATTTTAGTTTCATGTATCGGCGGTTAAGCAAAATTGTTAGTAGATGCCCGGCGTATTTCGTAATACAGGCCGCTGTTAATTGATAATGGTTTTTCGTTCATTCAACGGTATTAACCAGTTGCCCGATTGCATCGATGGCTATCTTTATTTCGTCACCGGCCTGCAGGGTAAAATGTTTTTCCGGAACAATACCGGTACCCGTCATGATATAGCAGCCATGCGGAAAACTGCATTCCCGGAATACATACAGCACCAATTCTGCTACTGAGCGTTTCATCTGGTTGATGGCTATTTGGCCGGCAAATACATTGGTGGATTGCCGGTTGATTTCCATTGAAATTTTCGTCATCGGGTCCAATGGCTGATCCGTTATATACAGGCAGGGCCCGATGGCAGCTGCACCGTCATAGGTTTTAGCCTGGGGCAGGTACAATGGGTTTTCACCTTCAATACTCCGGCTGCTCATGTCATTACCAATTGTGTAACCCACAATTTTACCCGATGAAGTAACAACAAGTGTAAGTTCAGGTTCCGGAACATCCCAGGTTGAATCTTTCCGGATCCTTACTTTTTGCTGGGGCCCCATCACCCGGTGTGCCACCGATTTAAAAAAGACTTCCGGTCTGTCTGCTTCATACACCCTGGCATAAAAATCACCGCCACCGGCATCTTTGCTTTCCTCCTGACGGCCAACTTTGCTGCGCAGGTAAGTAACCCCGCAGGCCCATACTTCCTGTTGTCCTATGGGGGCAAGAAAATCGCCGGGAGAAGGAGATTCAACGGGTGCTGTAGTAGCCGCTATAGCCACCAGTTTGCTGAAAAGCTTGTCGTCATTGATGAACTGATCCCAATCCTGCCCTTTTATGCTGAAATACTGGCTGGCTTTTTCTAAAAGGATGCCGTCTTTTGTTTTGTAAATTCTCATTGTTGTGTTGGTGATTTAAACACCCTGCGCGCTATTGCGGGTGTAAAGTGATGGCCCCTTTGCGAGGAGCTGGGTTTAATATTGTAGTATTTCTATCTTTTCGTTTTTTAGCGCCGTCAAAACCGCCGGGCGCTTTTTGGTTACAGGGAAACAATGATTGACAGCCCGCAGTTATCAGTGCAAATTCCGTGTCACTTCGCTGCCTGAACCACCCTGTAACAAATCCAGGTCGGCCCCCAGGTTTGCCTGTTGTACATGGTCTATGTAGAATTTTACATATCCCCGGCTGGCCATTGGTGCCGGCCTTACCCAGGCTGCTTTTCTTCTGGCGGCTTCCGCATCGCTGATATCCAGATGCAGTTTCCTGTTCTCTACGTCCAGTTCTATCATATCGCCATTTTCTACCAGTGCCAGCATCCCGCCAACCGCTGATTCAGGAGCCACGTGAAGGATGACGGTGCCGGCTGCAGTGCCGCTCATTCTGCCGTCTGAGATGCGTATCATGTCTTTTATGCCTTTGCGGAGTAACTTTAGCGGTAAATCAACATTGCCCACTTCGGGCATGCCCGGATAGCCGACAGGACCCGCACCTTTCAGCACAATGACAGAGTTTTCATCAATGTCAAGTTCCTCAAGATCAATACGGGCATGATAGTCTTCAATGGTTTCAAATACAACCGCTTTGCCCCGGTGTTTCATCAGGTGTTTTGTTGCAGCCGATGGTTTTATGATGGCCCCGTTTTCACAAAGGTTTCCTTTCAGTACGGCGATGCCTGCTTCCTGTTGTAAAGGATGGTCAATGGAAGCAATCACTTCTTTATTGTAGCATACAGGGTTTTTGTTGTTGTCGCCAATGGTTTTTCCATTTACGGTAATGCTGTCTTTGTGCAGGTAATTACTTAATTCTTTTATTACTACCGGTAATCCACCAGCGTAGTAAAAATCTTCCATCAAATATTTCCCTGAAGGTTTCAGGTTTACCAGCAGGGGAATCTTGCTGCCAATAGCATCAAAATCTTCCAGGTTCAGCGGTACCCCAATGCGGCCGGCAATGGCCAGCAGGTGAAGGAGGAAATTGGTTGAACCGCCAACAGCCGCATTCACTACAATGGAATTTTCAAAAGCCTGGCGGGTAAGTATTTTGGATAGTTTTAAATCTTCTTTCACCATTTCAACGATGCGCCTGCCGCTCAACTGTGCCATCACTTTTTTCCTGGCGTCCACTGCAGGAATGGCGGCAGCACCCGGCAGGGTAAGGCCCAGGGCTTCTACCATACAAGCCATCGTAGAAGCGGTGCCCATGGTCATGCAGTGTCCTGCGCTCCTGGCAACGCCTATTTCGGCCTCCAGGATATCTTCTTCAGTGTATTTTTCCACCAGCATTTTTTCCTTCACCATCCAGTTAAATGAACCGCTTCCAATGCATTCTCCTTTAAAGCGGCCATTTAGCATAGGGCCGCCGGGTACAACGATTGTAGGCAGGTCTACACTGCAGGCGCCCATTACTGTAGAAGGGGTGGTTTTATCGCAGCCGGTCAGCAGTACAATGCCATCGAGGGGGTTGGCCCGGATATTCTCTTCTACATCCATACTGGCAAGGTTTCTGAACAGCATAGTTGTTGGCCGCATCACTGTTTCACCCAGGGAGGAAACAGGGAACTCCAGGGGAAAGCCGCCGGCATCTATGACACCGCGTTTTACAACGTCGGCAAATTCACGCAGATGACCATTACAGGGCGTCAGTTCACTCCAGGTATTGCAAATACCAATTACTGGTCTGCCCCTGAAATAATCATCGGGGTATCCCTGGTTACGAAACCAGGAACGGTGCACAAATCCCATTTTGTCGTTGTTTCCAAACCAGTCATGACTTCTTAATTTATTCTTGGATGATGACATATCACAATTTTGGTTCCACTGAGATGGGATGAACCACCACTATTGCCTGCCTGCCTGGTAAGCAATATTTTTTTCTGCCTGTTGTCAGTGGAGCATATTTACAATTGCTGCAGCAAATGGTACGTTTCTTTAGTAACAGGTGCTGGTGTAAAGTTTTGCGATGGGTCATTAATGATTAATGCGCAAACAAAGGGGATGCCGTATATTGAAATAACTGTATGTGGCGGATCCTGGTTTTTTACAATGGCAAGCTGTTATCAGAGCAATGGAAGCGTACTATTTTATGCGTTACGATTTGCTTATAAAGGGGCAATGTAGCCAGAGTTGTAAAAAAAAACTTCCATAATAAAACAGCGTTGTTTTTTGCACGAAGTATTCGTATAAATTGTATTCCTTTATTGTATTGACCTGAACTGTGTGAATCATCTTTGTAAAATCGGGCTTTCATGAATTTATTTGAGCTTCAGCAGGGGAGTTCCCGGGAATTGCAAATGTTTCCTCATATTGTAAGTATAGGGAGCAAAAAGAACAATGCCATCCAGCTTGAATCGTTCCACGAATCAATCGCTGATTTTGTACGTATTATCCATATCATAGACGGAAGATACGAG
>JANPGT010000730.1:0-5016 GCA_031424135.1 Chitinophagaceae bacterium | reverse complement strand
AGGGAAACCATTTGCAAAAAAAATAAAAGCGTTTTCACAGTTAACAGGCAGAACGGTGTATACGCTCATGCTGGCGGAAGTAAAAGGGAAATATAAATTCTATACGGTGGACACCCGTCCGCAGGCATTGAGCAATGCAGCCCTTGATGCATTCTGCGCCCTGCTGATGGGAAAAAAATAATACTGATGCTGTTATTTATTGGCATACCCTCAGAGCCTCCGTTGCAGATGGCCATCAGTTCGGCTGAAAACAAACGCATTCCTTTTGTGGTACTGGATCAGCGCGCGATGCATGCGGCTAACCTGTCCATAGGGTTTATAAAAAACCGGTTTTTTGCAAGCTTGCAACTGCAGGAGAAAGATTATGATCTTGAAAAATTTTCAGGTGTTTATTTCCGCATGATGGATTACCTGGCCATGCCGCATACAGATCCCCGCTCACTGCAGTACATGGGACCGGAAAATGTACAGAAATCAGGATTGCTGCACCAGCAACTGCTGTACTGGATGGACATGACGGAAGTGAGGCTGCTGAACCCGCCATGGACCATGGGCAGCAATATGTCGAAACCCTACCAGTCGCAGCTGATAAAAGAAGCAGGATTTAAAATTCCGCCCACCTGTATCAGTTCCCGCAAAGAAACACTGCAACCTTTCCGTGAAAGCTACCAGCCGCTGATTTATAAGTCCATCAGCAGCGTGCGTTCTATTGTAAAAGAACTGCAGCAGAAGGATGAGCCGCTGCTGGATAAGCTGCAGTACCTGCCAACGCAGTTCCAGCAGAAACTAACAGGCATCAATATACGCGTGCATGTGGTGGGCGATGCCATTTTCCCTACAAAAATAGAAACTGCCGTAACCGATTACCGCTACGCCCGCCGCGAAAACAAAACCGCCCGCCTTTCGGCCTGTAAGCTTCCCCCGAAAATTGCTAAAAACTGCTTTGAATTGTCCCGGCGCTTAGGCTTAACTTTGTGTGGCATCGATTTGTTTCTTACAGATGACGGTGAGTACTATTGTTTTGAAGTCAACCCTTCCCCGGGCTATAGTTATTTCCAGGACAATACGGGGCAGGACATTTCTGGCGCTATTGCCAAATGGCTGTATTATGGAACTGCTAAATAAATAGCTATGGTATCTATTATAGAAAATTACGCCACTATAGAAGGTGATATTGTAGAGATTACGGACCATCCCAGGCGCCCAGGTTACCTGCTGATGAAACTGGCACTTAAAAAGAGCAAACCCCTGGAAGGTTTCCCCAACCTTGCCGCTGCAGATGAAGGCAGCACCATCTCTATCGTTATAAAAAAAGATGCAAAAGAAGCCGCCATTACCAGGCAGCGGGATCTTAAAAGGGCTTTCAGCGCTACGGTAAAAAAAGCAGCGGGACAGGAGTATTTTATCAGGTAATATAAAAGGAGGTGGGCCGCCGGCGGTATTGCAGCTATTACGCATCGTTGCTACGCTCAGTTCAACGGCAATCCAGGCTTCAGCTGTTCCCGCTATAGCATCTCCCCCAAAAGTCGATGGCCGCAGCTGTGAAAAAGCGTTAAAAGAGTAATTGCTGACTCTTTGTAAAATTATATTCAATTGTTTTGCCGTTGCCGGATATGGTAGCTTTCATGGTATTGCCTTTATGGTAATAGGCTATTTTCCGGGGGAAATCGTGTGCCGGGTTTTCACATACAAAACTGTTTTTCGTTAACCGGGTAAGCTTAAAATACACAGGGTCTTTGTTATCTGGTGTATCTGCTACATAGAAAATGGTATTGTCCTTTATCAGCAGGGTGAGCTTTTCCACAAAACTGGTATCGCTTCCTTTCATGCTGACACCCCACCCATTTAATTCGCTTACTGAAACAATTGTCCAGCGTTCATGATCATTATTACCGGGTTTTGCATTTACCCGTCTCCATTCTCCCTGCAGCCATTTCAATTGTTGAAAATTGGATGGCGCCATACCTCCGGCTTGTCCAAAACCCATGCGGCATGCCAGCACAAGTAATAAAAGCGCAAAAGCTTGCCTCATAGTTGTTCGTTTCTATACTGTAAATTAGAAAATAAAACGTAGGTTTTTGTGTTTTAACAAAATCTTCTATCCCCTGTTACAATAAGCAGGCATTGACTTGTTTAATTTGGCCGTTCTGTTATGCGTATTACTTTCATTTTATTATTTCTTTCTTGTTTGGCGACGGAAGCCGGCGCGCAGCAACTGCTCAAGGGAAAAATATATGATCTGCAGACAGATTCGGTGCTGCCGTCTGTTACCATCTTCAACGCCAGCCGCAAATTATATGTGTTATCTACACGTGAGGGCGAATATGCGGTGGTGGCGCAGGAAGGCGACAAAATAGTGTTTACTTCTGTGGGCTACCTGCCCGATACGGTAAAAGTGCTGAATTATATGATTGATGCCGGCTATGATATCAGCATGACCGAAAAAAGCAGCCTTTTGAAAAATGTGGATGTGCGCGCTGCCAATTATAAAGCGGATTCATTGAAACGGCGGGAGGCCTATGGTGAATTCTATAACAGGCCTAAAAACGGGATGGTTTCCAAATCGGGCCCGCAAAACGGGGTAGGGGTTGCCGTAAGTCCTATTGGCTTTTTCTCCAAGCGGGCAAAAGAGCGGAAAATGAACAAGGTGCTGGAATACCAGGAAGAGCAGGACTTTGTGGATTATAGTTTTAGCCGGCGCTATGTAGAAAAACTCACCGGTCTGCACGGAGATTCACTGCTCCATTTTATGCTGCGTTACCGCCCCACCTATCTTTTTTGCCGTAGTGCCAGTGACGGAGACATGCTGCAATACGTGAATGACAAACTGATGATTTACCTGAAGCATGAAGATGCCGCGGTAAAGCCCAAAAATTAAAATGGGTATTGCTGCCGGCACCGGAGTCCGGACCACACAATACCCACAATATCATCCGCTGTTAAAACTTTTCCGCATCACTTACAAAAGCAATCTGTTTGCTGTCGGGCGACCATGAAGCAACATTCAGCGTACCCTGCCCGCCATACATATACGCAATTACTTTTGGCGCACCACCTGCCACCGGCATTAACCGCAGCATCACCCTTTTGTACGGTGGATGGTCGTTGGGATCTGTGTCGGGTAAAAAAGAGATAAATACCATCCACTTGCCATCGGGCGAAATATGTGGAAACCAGTTATTGTATTCGTCGAAAGTGAGCTGTTCTTTGCCGCTGCCATCGGGTTTCATGCGGTAAATGTGCATGGTGCCGGTCTGGCTGCCGTTGAAATAAATATACTTGCCATCGGGTGAAGCTTCCGGACCATCTACATGCCCGCTGCTGTTAAACGTAAGCTGTACTTCTTTCGGCTTGTCAATGCTGCTTTTAAAAATATTGTACACGGCGCTGTCGCGCTGCGCTACATATAATACTTCTTTACTGTCTGCCGTAAATCCATGAAAATAAGAAGGTGTTCTTTCCGTAACCAGTTTGGGTATGCCGCCTTCAATGGGCAGCACATAAACAGTAGATCCGTTGCCGGGCAAGCCGGGCCGCTGGTGGCTGATGGCAATTTTTTTACGGTCGAAAGAAATACCGTGATCATTGTTCAGTTTATTGGTTTCACCGGTGTTCAGTTTTTCAGGCGTGCCGCCTTCTACAGCAATGGTATACAATGAGCCGCCCTGGTTAAACAGCAATTTCTTTCCGTCGGGGAACCAGTTGGGTGCTTCAAAGCCAGTCTTTGATTCATAGATGACTTTTCTTTCGCCATCGGCAATCGTCATTGTTTCCAGGCGGCTGCCAATCCAGCCCTGCCGGTAAGGATTGTAGTCTTCTGTAACGGGCTTGTCTATACGCAGATTCCATATCCTGGCCTGTTCAATTACAGCAGGGTTGTGCGAGCAGATAAAAAGACCGGCAAACACAGAGTCCGGCATATCGGGCATCTCATGCATACCAATTACCTGGAAGGGTTCATTTACCTGGGCAGCGCGCAGTATCATTTTCTTCCCCTTTCTCTCCAGCTGCAGTACCTGGTAGTGTTTTTTAGAAGAGAAAATTTCGTCCTGCGGGTCGCGCATAAAAGCCCCTTTCAATACGCGCCATTGTAAAACGGTAAGCCCGTCGCCATGCGCCACTGCACTCATATGGGCGGCATTGTCTGCCAGCGATTCGCGCACCATCCACCCAATTTTTCGGTGCGGGTCGGTTCCCTTCCCGATAAAGGCAAAATTGGCGGTAAGTATAAAATCGCCGGCAATTTTTTTATAGGCAAACTGCAATTCATCCCGTTCAAACCAGATATTATAGCCTGCGCCGCTGAGCTGGTAGCTTTGAGTAGTGGGGTCATATACGGCAGCGCCGGTATTTTTTGGTTTACCGATATCTGTGTGGTTATCAAAAATACCTACCGGGCTGTTCTGGGCAAATGTTGACTGCAGCACCAGCAGCAGCAAAAAGTACAATATCAATTTCATGGCAATCAGTTATAAATGTTAAGTGTGGAGCAGATGATAAAGTTAGCAGATGATGCAATGCAGAATTGAAGGAATATGGCAATAATGCATTTCAATATTTGCAGATGCTGGTACTTTTTTGGCTGTTTGAACGGATTGAAAAAATGGTTTGACTGCCTGGGTAGGGAACACCGGTCTGACGCCCCCGTCTGACCGCAATAACAGTATCCGTTTGTTCCGTCAGACGGTGGACGCGGATGCAGCTTATCCGTCAGACGGGGACGTCAGACGGTGAACGCGGATGTAGCTTGTCCGTCAGACGGGGACGTCAGACGGTGAACGCGGATGCAGCAGTTTTTTACTTTTGACTTCTTAATTGGCCACCGTTTCATTAATCTCCTGGTCTACGTAGGCAGAGACCCAACCTACCTGGCCATTTTTTATGAGGTAGAATTCTTTCTTTTCATTCACAGATTCAAACTGCCGCATTATTTTCAGCAGTAACCTGCTGCCAGCCATCAGTGAGCGCTGATCAAATACCTGGTGAATTCTTTTTATTTCTTTTCCTGCGGCCACC